>CAIXCO010000202.1 GCA_903917955.1 uncultured Chlorobiaceae bacterium
CCACAAAAATCCTGCAATCAGTGGCGAACCGAAATGGGACTCCCCCCGTACCAATGAACTTTTTGGCCGTGCCTGCAAAAACTGCCATTCGAACGAAACCGTCTGGCCTTGGTATAGTTCCGTGGCGCCTGCATCGTGGTTGACCCAGTTTGACGTTACTCTGGGACGGGGCGCATTTAACGTCTCGGAATGGGGACGCACAACAGGGGAAAATGAGGGCGACAAGGCTGCTGGCGAGGTGAAAGAGGGCAAAATGCCTCCGTTTATCTACCTGCCTGCCCATCCAGAGGCGAAGTTGACTGACTCGGAGAGGATTGAACTGGCCAATGGGCTTGCTGCCACTTTTGGTGAGGACAAACCGGGTGGTGAAAAGGGTACCGCCAAGAAGGGAGAAAAAGGCGCTGTCAAGGGTAAAGATGGCGATAACGATAAAGATTAAAAGAGTCGTAAACTCCTCTTCACCCTGCGAGACTGCAAGACGGAGATAAGTTTAATTGCTTCACAACTGTTTCAGTAATGATTTCATGAGTTTTCCGATTTTTTCGAAACCAGCCATTTCAACCAGCCAGAACTACCCTCTGCATCTGCTTCTTTTTCTTTTGACGGTAGTAACGACACTCTGGGCGGGGGTTTTCTGGGGTGGCTATGCGGTAAATGTCACCTCTCTTCCGCTTTTCATCCTTTCCCTTGCTCCGGGTGTGGCTTATTCAGCCTCTCTCCTTCTCTTCTTGACGGTTCATGAATTTGGCCACTTTTTCGCAGCACGACGCCATCGGGTGCATGCAACGCTCCCCTATTACATTCCTGTTCCTCCTCTGCCCTCTCTTTTGAGCCTTGGTACGATGGGGGCGGTGATAAAGGTGAGGGAGCGGATTCCGGGCACAAACTCTCTTTTTGATATTGGTGTTTCGGGGCCGATGGGAGGGTTTGTCGTCTGTTTGGGGCTTTTGGTCTACGGGTTTTTGAATCTTCCGCCGGTTGATTTTATTTATACCATTCATCCTGAATATGTAACGCAGGGCGGCTTGCAAGCCCCGGTAGCAGCAGGGACCCTTGTGCTTGGCAAAAATCTGCTCTGGATCGGGCTGGAACACCTTATTGGACCGAAAAACCTGCCGCCTATGACGGAGATGTATCACTATCCTTTTCTTTTTACAGGCTGGCTGGGTTCACTTGTCACTGCACTGAACCTGCTTCCGGTTGGCCAGCTCGATGGGGGGCATATCAGTTATGCCCTCTTTGGCAGAAAGGGACATGCGGTGGCTGCACGGCTCTTTCTCCTCTTTATAGTGTTTCTCGGCTTTCCCTCATTTCTGGCACTGCTGCTCTCCTGGCTCAAACCGGAGGCCATGACGCTGATTCCTCCAGAGATGCTGCGCTGGTCGTGGTCGGGATGGATGTTGTGGACGCTGATTCTTTCACGATTTGTCGGCCTGAACCATCCTCCCACAGTGCATGACCATCCCCTTACAACGGGAAGAACGCTGTTCGCCTGGCTGGCCATAGTGGTCTTTGTTGTCACCTTCACGCCAGTGCCATTCGGAGTGGTCTGAAGCTGTAACCCATTTTTTTATGAAGAACAACCAGAAAAAGGATGGGGTACTCAATTGCTCTGGGAGGGTAATTGATTTCTCTGCAGGAGCTCTCATCATGGGTATCCTGAATACGACGCCTGATTCGTTTTATGACGGTGGAGTGTTGCACGCAGTCTCCAACGGTGTTGACCTTGACCGGGCGCTCAGTCATGCCCTCGCGATGATCGAAGCGGGGGCTTCGATTATTGATATTGGCGGTGAATCGTCGCGGCCGGGCGCGGCCAAAATCTCTGCCCGAGAGGAGATTGAGCGTACGGTGCCGCTGATTGCGCTTTTGCGCCAGAGAAGCGATATCGTGATTTCAATCGATACTTTCAAGGCGGAGGTTGCTGAAGAGGCATTGCGGGCAGGAGCTGATATGGTCAATGATATTTCGGGCTTTACCTTCGACCAGCAGCTTCCGTCCGTTTGCAGGAAGTACGGGGCGGCGGTGGTGTTGATGCACACGGCGGTTCGACCGGAGGTGATGCAGTGGAGCACTGCGGCTGAGGCGGGAGAGGAGGATATTGTAACACGGGTGAGCCGTTTTCTGGCGCGCTCCATTGCACTGGCTGAAGAGCACTCGATTGAGGATATTATTATTGATCCGGGTTTTGGCTTTGGCAAAAGCGTTGCGGAGAATTTTCAACTGCTCGACCGGCTTGATGCGCTGCTTGCCTTGGGTCGCCCGATTTTGGCGGGTGTATCGAGAAAATCCTTTCTTGGCCATGCTATTACAGCGCCCGGCGGTGATACACCACCCCCATCTGAACGGCTGGCCGCCACCATCGCAGCACAAACGATA
>CAIXCO010000203.1 GCA_903917955.1 uncultured Chlorobiaceae bacterium
CGTTCTGAATCCTGATGGCAGCATTCAGGCAAGAGTTCTTGATCATGTCAAGGATACAAAGGTTATCGTTTTCAAGAAGAAACGCAGAAAACGCTACCAGTCCAGAAACGGACACCGTCAGCAGATGACCCAGATCGAAGTAATTTCGCTTTAAGAGAATTCACAGGATTTTTAACGTTAATTTTTTGTTATGGCTCATAAAAAGGGTGGCGGATCGACAAAAAACGGTCGCGACAGTAATCCGAAATATCTCGGAGTAAAGGCTGCAGGTGGTTCTACCGTAGCAGCAGGTACAATTATCCTCCGTCAGAGAGGTACCGTTATCAAGCCAGGCATTAATGCCGGATTGGGACGTGATCATACCATTTTTGCTCTGATCGACGGTGTCGTTACCTTCCGCAACGGACGGAACAACAAAAAGCAGGTCAACATTATGCCTTGCTGAGTTGTGGTTGCCGATAAAAGAAGTTTCAATCGAGGGAAGCCGTCTTGCTGTGTAAGACGGCTTTTTTTATTTCACACTACTAACTATTGATTGCATTATGAAAATCACCGTTGTCGGAGCCGGAAATGTAGGTGCTACTGCCGCTCTTCGCATTGCTGAAAAACAACTCGCCAAAGAGGTTGTTCTTATTGATATTGTTGAAGGCATCCCCCAGGGCAAAGCTCTCGACATGTATGAGTCAGGAGCTGTAGGATTGTTCGATACCCAGGTTTCAGGATCAAACGACTATAAAGACTCAGCCGATTCGGATATTATTTTGATTACTGCGGGTCTGGCAAGAAAGCCTGGTATGACAAGAGAGGATCTCCTGAACAAAAATGCGGCAATCATCAAGGATGTCACAACCCAGGTGATGAAGTATTCGGCCAATCCGATTATCATCATGGTCTCCAATCCGCTTGATGTCATGACCTTTGTTGCATGGTCGGCCAGTGGTCTGCCAAAAGAGAGGGTTATCGGTATGGCTGGCGTTCTCGACACTGCACGCTACAAGAGCTTTATTGCAGAGGCACTTGACGTCTCCATGCAGGATATCAGTGCATTGGTGCTTGGTGGCCACGGCGACTCAATGGTACCGATCGTCAATTATACCAATGTATCGGGTATCCCATTGACCGACCTGCTTCCACAGGATAAAATTGATGCGCTTGTTGAGCGGACACGCAATGGCGGCATTGAAATTGTCAACTATCTGAAAACTGGCTCTGCGTTCTATGCTCCGGCAGCTTCAGCCGTAGAGATGATTGAAGCAATTGTCAAAGACAAAAAACGCGTTATTCCTTGCACAACCCTTGTTGAGGGTCAGTATGGTATTGAGAGTGTCTTTTGTGGCGTTCCGGTTAAACTCGGGAAAAACGGCGTTGAGCAGATTTTTGAAATCAACCTCTCTGCCTCCGAGCTTGAAGCGCTTCAGGCATCCGCTACCCTTGTTGATGAAAACTGCAAGAGCCTTGCAGCTCTGCTTGCATCATAAAAACTGAGTACGAAGACAAAAAAAAGCGGATGGCAGCATCCGCTTTTTTTGTTACTGAAATAACAAGGGGAACTCAGGCTCTTCATGCGTGATGCAGTGAATGGAGCCAAGCCCCCAGACAAGATCACTAGAGTCAATGCCGACAACCCTCCTGCCAGGAAAAAACTCCTGCAAGATATCCAGCGCTTGCTGATCCTGCTGGCAGTTGTAGGTCGGAACAAGCACCACCGTATTGGCGATATAAAAATTTGCATAGCTTGCCGGCAGACGGAACCCTTCGAAAGAGAGGGGTGAGGGCATGGGCAGTTTTACCACGTTCAGCGGGTTGCCACTGAGGTCGGTATATGTTTTGAGTCTGTGGTAGTTCTCCTGCAAGGCTTCGTAATTGACGTCAGTCGGCTCATCCTCAACAGCAATCACCACGGTCGTTTCATTGACAAAACGAGCCATATCGTCAACATGGCCATCGGTATCGTCGCCAGCAATACCTTCGCCAAGCCAGAGCACTTTTTCAATACCGAGGTATCGTGCGAGTTTCTGCTCAATCTGCTCACGACTCAGTGCCGGGTTACGGTTTGGATTCAAAAGACACGCTTCACTGGTCAGTACCAGCCCATTTCCGTTGACGTCAATTGAGCCTCCTTCAAGAATCATTCCGGGCGACACAAGCGGCAACTGCTGCAGGGCGGCGATACGCTCCGGCACGGCATTATCTTCATGGTAGGAGCTGTATTTTTCGCCCCAGGCATTGAACTGC
>CAIXCO010000204.1 GCA_903917955.1 uncultured Chlorobiaceae bacterium
AAAAAAAAGCAGAATGATTTACAAGGACGATCCTGATTCCATAAGGGGGTTTCTCGAGGATACGAGTAACCTGAAGAGCGGTCATACTCCTGGAGTTTTTTTTCCGGAAACAGTGGATGAACTTGCGGAACTCCTCAAAAGTGCCCTCAACGAGCACCGCCAGTTCACCATTGCCGGAAATGGAACCGGCACAACTGGCGGCAGGATACCTCTGGGAGAGTATGTCATTTCCATGCAAAAGCTTGACCAGATCGGTGAACCGGTGTCACTCTCCGCTGAAAGTGCAGTGATAACCGTGCAGGCGGGAGTGCTCCTCGAAACGCTCCAGAAAAAAGTGGAGCACTCTGGCTGGTTTTATCCACCCGATCCCACTGAAAAACTCTGTTTTATGGGAAGCTCGATAGCGAACAACTCTTCGGGAGCAAGAAGTTTCAAATACGGAGCTACACGAAACCATGTTGCAAGAATCCTGCTCATTTTGTCCGATGGCGAACGGCTCAACCTTTCGCGCGGAGTCTGCCGGGCCGACAAGGAAGGTATCTTCCGCTTCAACCTCCCTTCTGGCAAGGAGATGAGCTTCAAAAGACCGGAATATTGTATGCCTGAAACTTCAAAGCATAATGCGGGCTACTTTTCAGAGGAGGGAATGGATCTGATTGATCTTTTCATCGGGTCGGAAGGAACTCTTGGTGTTATTGCGGAAGCTGACCTCCTGCTCACTCCCCTTCCGCAATCTCTCATCTCCTGCCTGGTCTACTTCAATACGCTTGAAGGGTTGTTCCGCTTTGTCGGCCTGCTTAAAGAGCCGGAAAACGGCATTTCACCCCGAGCGATAGAATTTTTTGATGGTCATTCACTTGAATTTCTTGCGGTCAGGTATCCCGAAGTACCCGGAAAGAGCAACGGTGCCATTTTTCTGGAGCTTGAAACAACTCCTGAGCGGGAGGAGAACGACATCGACATCCTCTTCGGGCTGATGGAGCGTTGCGATGCCATGACTGATGCATCGTGGATAGCACTCGACCGCCATGAACAGGAACTGCTCCGAGAGTTTCGTCATACCTTGCCGCTCATCGTCAACGACTGGCTCAGCCGGCAACATGAGAGCAAAATCAGCACCGACATGGCCGTGCCAGAGAGTCGGTTTGGCGAACTCTTCGATTTTTATCGCACCTCTTGCGAAGAAGAGGGCTTTGTCTATATTATTTTTGGTCATATAGGAGATGCGCATCTCCATTTGAACATCCTGCCACGCAACCATGAGGAGTTTTTGGAGGCAAAGGCCCTCTACCGCAGCTTTGTTGGCAAGGCTCTTGAGTTGGGGGGGACGCTTTCGGCCGAGCATGGCATTGGCAAGCTCAAGACGGAGTATCTTGTGGGGATGTATCATGAAAGCGGCATAAGGGAGATGGCCAGGGTAAAAAAATATCTGGATCCCTTTCTCGTGCTCAACAGGGGAAATCTTATTCCTGCCGCATATTTGGAAACTGAAACCCATTGAACCCAGGTCACTGTGGCAAAAAAACAACACATTCAGCAATACGTCCAGGCCATTCAGAACAGAAAGGCCCGTTACGAATTTGAAATTCTTGATACTCTCGTTGTCGGTATCCAGCTTTTTGGCAGTGAAGTCAAATCGGTACGCCTGGGCCAAGCCAGCCTGAGTGAAAGCTTTGCCATCATCCTTCGTAATGAGATATGGCTTGAAGGTATGCAGATTACCCCTTATGAGCATAACCGGATGGAGCTGATTGAAGCGAAACGGAGCCGGAAGTTGCTGCTGCACAAAGCGGAGATCCGCAAAATAGAGGCCAAAATCAGTGAAAAGGGGCTCACACTGGTACCGCTGAAGGCGTTTTTTAATACGAAAGGGCTGTTGAAAATTGAGCTTGCCATAGCCAAGGGCAAAAAGCTCTACGACAAGCGTGAAACCATTAAAGCGCGTGAAAACCAGCGGCAGATGGAGCAAATCAGAAAGCAATACTAAAACAAAAAAAAGAGAGAGAATTGATATGCTTTTTCCATCAGTACAGGAACAGCTTGATATTATTGTTGGCAATACCGTAGAAATTATCAGCCTCGACGAACTTGAACAAAAACTGCGCCAGAGCCTGAAGAGTGGCCAACCGCTCAAAATAAAGCTTGGCGCCGATCCCTCACGCCCTGATTTGCACCTTGGCCACTCGGTCGTGCTGCGCAAACTCAGAGAGTTTCAGGATCTTGGCCATGAAGCCATTCTGATTATCGGCGACTTCACCGCCATGATTGGCGACCCATCCGGAAAGAGCAAGACAAGACCTCAGCTCTCGGCAGAAGAGGCACGGGAAAACGGTTTAAGCTATTTCGAGCAGGCTTCAAAAATTCTTGACCCTGAAAAAACAACGATCTGCTATAACTCTGACTGGCTTGGAAAGATGAGTTTTGCCGATGTCGTACGCCTTTCAAGCCACTACACGGTGGCACGGATGCTTGAGCGTGACGACTTTGAGCGCAGGTATCGTGCACAGGAACCTATCTCCATTCACGAGTTCCTCTATCCCCTGGCCCAGGGAATGGATTCGGTACACCTGAAAAACGATGTCGAGCTTGGCGGCACTGACCAGAAATTCAACCTTCTTGTCGGTCGTGATTTGCAGCGGGAGTACGGTATTGTGCCGCAGGTCTGCATCACCATGCCGCTGCTTGTGGGGACGGCTGGAGGAGAAAAAATGTCGAAATCACTTGGCAATGCCATCTGTTTCAACGACACTCCCTCCGATATCTATGGCAAGGTACTCTCCATTCCCGATACACTCATTGAGACCTACTGCAAACTTCTGCTGCCGAATGCCACTATTGGTGTTACAGAAATTCTTGAGCAGATAACAACAAACCCGAGAACAGCCAAACGGGCGCTGGCGAAAGGGATTGTGGCACTCTACTCTTCAACAGAGGAGGCCGAAGGGGCTGAAGTCCACTTTGACCAGCTCTTTATCCACAAAAAAGCGCCTGACAATATTGAGCTTTTCGAGTTTGACGACCTGTCGATGCCGATCATCGACCTTTTGATGACCCTTGGCGCTGCCGTTTCAAAAAGTGATGCACGAAGAATGATTCAACAGAAATCAGTGTTGGTTGATGAGAGAAAAATCGAAGAGATTGCCGAGCTGATTGAGTTCAACATTAAACCGAAAATCATCAAGGCAGGAAAAAGAAAGTTTTTCAAAGTAGCTACAAGAAAAACATTTTGAATGCGACCGCTTTTTTCTATAATTCGCTGATTTCGGCAGACAAAAGGCTTCAAAAAATCATATTAATCCGGAGGCACGGCATTGTCATTTGTCCCATCAAAAGTATTTTTCACCAAAGGTGTGGGAAGACACAAGGAATATCTCTCCTCATTCGAGCTTGCCCTGAGAGAGGCCAAAATCGAAAAATGCAATCTGGTTACGGTATCAAGTATTTTTCCGCCCCATTGTGAGCGTATCAGTGTAGAAGAGGGTATAAAGCTGCTCTCTCCAGGACAAATAACCTTTGCCGTCATGGCGCGCAACTCGACCAATGAGTTCAACCGCCTGATTGCCGCTTCGGTCGGCGTCGCAATTCCTGCTGACGACACACAGTACGGCTATCTGTCAGAACACCATCCCTACGGCGAGTCTGCCGAACAGTCGGGTGAATATGCCGAAGATCTGGCAGCAACAATGCTTGCAACCACACTTGGAATTGAGTTTGATCCCAACAAGGATTGGGATGAGCGTGAGGGTATTTACAAGATGAGTGGCAAAATCATTAATTCATATAACATCACAGAAACCGCAGAGGGCCAGAATGGCCTCTGGACGACGGTCATTTCGTGCGCAGTTCTTCTACCGTAATTAGTTATGAATGAATCGATTAAAACTGATGTCCTGGTGATCGGCAGTGGCATAGGCGGACTCTATTTTGCCATATCCATGGCCGATCACGCCAAGGTGATAATTATCACAAAAAAGGAGAGCTCCACCTCGAACACCAACTGGGCACAGGGGGGAATCGCCGCCACCATCGACCGCAACGACAGTGCGGAGCTGCATATTGCCGATACCCTTGATGCCGGTGCCGGACTGTGCAACCTCGAAATGGTCTCTCTCATGGTGAAGGAGGGCCCGCAGCATATCGAGCGTCTCATGGAGCTTGGAGTCAACTTTACAACCTCCGACAATGAGCAGCTCCATCTTGGCAAGGAGGGTGGCCATTCGAGAAGCCGTATTGTTCATGCACAGGATTTGACCGGACGGGAGGTTGAAACCGCCCTTCTCAATCGCATCAACAGCCATCCCAATATCACCCTGCTTGAGCACCACTTTGCCATCGAGCTGCTCACAGAGCATCATCTGGGCATCAAGACAAACGACATCAACTGTTACGGCGCTTACGTGCTCGACTCAATGCAACGAAAGCCAAAAAAAATTCTTGCCAAAATCACCATGCTCGCCTCCGGTGGTCTCGGCCATATTTATCCCTATACGACCAACCCGGAAATTGCTACCGGAGATGGTGTGGCAATGGCATACCGTGCCGGCGCTGAAATTGCCAATATGGAGTTTATCCAGTTTCATCCAACCGCTCTCTACCACCCGAAAGCAAAATCATTTTTGATTTCTGAAGCGGTACGGGGATTTGGAGGGATTTTGAGACTGAAAAATGGTCAGGAGTTCATGCACAAGTATGATAAACGGCTGAACCTGGCACCACGCGACATTGTGGCTCGCGCCATCGACTCGGAGATCAAAAAAAGCGGTGAGGAGTGTGTCTTCCTTGATGTGACGCATATTGATCCTGAAAAAACAAGGGAGCATTTTCCCAATATCTACGAGACCTGCCTCAGCTTTGGTATCGACATGACCAGGGAGATGATCCCCGTCGTGCCTGCTGCACACTATTCATGCGGCGGCGTACGAACCGACGCACGGGGACGAAGCACCATCGCACGCCTCTATGCCTGCGGAGAGACCAGTTGTACCGGGGTTCACGGGGCAAACCGCCTGGCAAGCAACTCCCTGCTCGAAGCTCTTGTTTTTGCATGGCGATCCTATCTTGATATCTCTGAAGAGCTGGACAAGCGTGACAACAGTGTTGATTTTCCTGACTGGGATGATACGGGTACAGTCAATTCGGAGGAGTGGATTCTGGTATCGCACAACAAGCGGGAGGCGCAGCAGGTGATGAACGACTATGTCGGTATTGTGCGCAGCGACCTTCGCCTGCAGCGTGCAAACCGCCGGATTGATTTTCTCAAGGAGGAGACCGAATCCTATTACAAAAAGACAAAGATCACCACACAGATTCTTGAACTGAGAAATATCATCAAGGTTGCAAGCCTTATCATCGAAAGCGCCATCAAGCGCCGTGAATCGAGGGGCCTGCATTATACCACCGATTATCCCGGCAAAGACGACACCCATTTTTTGATCGACACGGTACTGCGCTCGTTCTGATGACTACAGTACCTCCTGCCAATCCCTCGCGTAGCGGAAATCGATACCGGGGGTACGTGCGGAGAGTTTGGCGATGACTGGCATCATCCTCTTGTACTGGTTCCGCACAACCATCTTCCGTACGCGGTCATAAAAGGGTTCCGGCACCCCTTCGGCAAGGATAGCGCTTTTATCCATCCGCTTCTCAAGCATCATGTAGAGGAGCAGATCAACCGATTCATAGCTGAATCCAAGCTCCTCCTCATCGCTCTGTCCTTCCCAAAGATCAGCCGACGGTGCTTTATCAATAATGGCCTCCGGAATATTGAGGTGACGGGCAAGACCCCTCAACTGGGTTTTATAGAGATCACCGATCGGGTTGATGGCTGATGCCATATCACCGAACATGGTGCCGTAACCAAGAAGCAGCTCGGTCTTGTTGCTCGTACCCGTCACCAGGCGACCATCCCTTGCCGAAACATCATAGAGAAAAATCATTCTGGTACGAGCCATGATATTACCCCGTCTCAACAACTGCCCCTGGGGCACAGAGGAAAAAAAAGCGTCAACAACTGGCGTAATCGGCATCTCTTCGGCCTCTATGCCGAGTTTACTGATCATGAGTTCGGCATGTGCAAGACTTTCCGGACTGCTTGAAGCATAGGGCATCATCAACCCCAGCACATTTTCACTGCCAAGTGCACGGACGGCAAGTTCACAAACAACCGCCGAATCAATACCTCCTGAAAGGCCAAGAACAACCGAGCGGAAATTGAACTTGCGAATTTCATTAAAAAGAAATGCCTTGAGAATATCCTCGACCATCGGGTAATCGAGGTGCAGATCCTGAACCTTCATCATGGAAACAATAAAAAAAATTTAAAAATCGAAGCGCTGAACGTTGTGGCAGCACCTCCCTTTTGACCTGATAGCTCATTATCGGAGCCACTTCGCAGGATTCTGCTTGGCACGCCCTTTCCATACCTCGAAGTGGACGACCGATCCGCCTTCAGCCATTCTGCCCGAAACACCAAGTTGTTGCTGTGATCTTACCAGTTCATCCTTGGATACATTCAACGCGCCAAGATTGGCATAGACGGTAAAATAGGATTTTGGATGGCGGATAATGACAATATTGCCGAAGGTAGGAAGAAAGGCAATCTGAACCACTTTACCACCGGAAACGGCCCTTACACGGGTGCTGACAGGCACGGAAATATCGATTCCGTTATTGGTCGTGACTATTTTCAGATCCTTGTCATGAACCGATCCAAACCGGTGTGCGACAACGCCGTTCTTCACTGGCCACGGCAGAGAGCCTGATGCGCTTTCAAAATCCGCAGAAACCCGTTCCAGTTCGGGAGAGTCCATACTGGGTGGCGGGGCTACACTCTCTTTTTCCGGGAGCAGCTCAGTTGTTGCTGGCGCCTCCACAATCTCTTTTTCAGCGATAATCGGCTCCTCTGCAGGACGGGATAATTCTCCCTTTTTCACACGAACCTTTGCGGCTTCAAGACGAGCAGACTCCATACGTTGTACCCTGAGTCGCCTTGCTTCAAGTCGCTGTGCCCTGAGGCGCTTTACTTCAAGGCGTTGTGCTTCCATGCGTTTTACTTGCAGCCGCCTTGCTTCAAGGCGCTTGGCTTCAAAAATTAACCTCTGACGCTCACGCTCGGCCTCAATCGCACGCTGCTCGGCAAGAATCAACGACTCTATCCTCGATTGCAGTTGACTGCGTTTTTTCTGGACTGAGGCAAGCTGCAAGAGGTATTGCTGCTTGTTTTTCCTTAAAGACTCAAGCACCGCCTCTTTTTCCTTTTGACTGGCAGCCCAGCTTTTCAACTGCCGTTCCTGCTCCTTGACTGTTTCAGCTTTTTTCCGGTAGCTTTGCTCAAGCGCCAGTTGACTGTTTTCAAGCTTGACTGCGACCTGCTGCAGATTGTCGACATGATGACGGACTGCCCGAGTAAAAAAACCCATGTACTGTGCCCGTACCAGAGCTTTGGAAACCGAACCGGCAGCAAAAAAATGCTCTACCTCCCTGTTTCTACCATATTTATAAGCCGAAACCGCTGTTCTGCTGAAATCATCGGAAACCTGGCCATAGACCCGGCGATTTCCCTGAAACTCATTGCGCAGGAGCGCAATATCCCTGTCAAGCTTTTTGAGGTAGTTCTGGTTCTCACCGATCATCCTTTCAAGCACCAGAATCTGGTTTCGGATATTTTCGAGTACAGTGAAGGAGCGCGTCTCTTTGAGGGTTGTCGAATGCAGTTTTGACTGGTACTCCTCAAGCTGCTGTTTCAGACTTGAAAGGGTCTGTTCTACCGCTGCCCGCTCTTTCGTGATCCGCGATATCTCGCTGTTTTTCGGCAACGTGGCAACTGCAGAAGGTGATATACTCACCAAAAGCAAGAAGAGGAGGGCTGCTCTCCGCAACATCCTTGAAAAAAAGGCAGATAAGGCAATACAGGTCATAAACAATCCAGAGGCATTAAAATTCAACTCTTTTCCAGAAACATGGCAAGAGTAACACTTTGAAAAACACAGGAAGAACATCCGTTCAAGGTAAAGGATAAAACCTTTTCTTCGCAAACGGTCAGAGAAAAAAATAATTTGTTTTTCTTGAGCCGAAATAATGGTAACTATCCGTTTTTCATCAGCGTTATCAATTACATGGACAAGCTTGTCATAAGGGGTGGTCGCCGGATTTCCGGAAGCATAACCGCCTCGGGATCAAAAAATGCCTCCCTGCCGATCATTGCCGCAACACTGCTTACCGGTGAGAGTACCTTTACCCTTCATCAGATTCCTGATCTGGTTGATATAACAACTTTTACCCACCTTTTGCACCACCTTGGCGCCGAAACAACTTTTGAGGGAAACACCCTGAAGATCTCATCAAAAAACGTGGAAAATATTCAGGCACCTTATGAGCTGGTCAATAAAATGAGAGCATCAATCTATGTGCTCGGACCGATGCTTGCAAGATTTGGCCATGCAAGGGTCTCTCTCCCCGGAGGGTGTGCTTTTGGGCCGCGCCCCATCGACCTTCATTTAATGGCTATGGAAAAACTCGGTGCAAAAATCACCATTGAAACCGGATTTATTGATGCCACCGCCCCCAATGGTAAACTGCAAGGCGGCCATATCGATTTTCCAATCTCTTCTGTCGGAGCAACAGGCAATGCCCTCATGGCGGCGGTACTTGCCGAAGGTACCACAACCATCAGCAACGCGGCTGCAGAACCTGAAATTGAGACTCTCTGCAAATTTCTCATAGCCATGGGTGCAACAATCAGGGGGACAGGCACAACCGAACTTGAAATAGAGGGTGGCTGCACACTTAAGGCAATTGAGTTTTATAATGTTTTTGACCGAATCGAGGCGGGAACCCTGCTTGCTGCTGCGGCCATAACCGGAGGTGACCTTACCATTAACGGTGTTGAACCTGAGCAAATGAAAGCGGTGCTGAAAAAATTTGTTCATGCAGGCTGCTCCATTGCAACAACTGAAAACAGCATCACCCTGAAAAGCCCTGAAAAACTTGTTTCAACCGATGTCACGGCAAAACCTTACCCCTCCTTTCCAACCGACATGCAGGCCCAATGGATCGCGCTGATGACCCAGGCTGAAGGAACAAGTCATGTTACCGACAAGGTCTATCATGAGCGCTTCAACCATATTCCTGAGCTGAACCGGCTCGGTGCCCATATTGAGATTCACAAAAACCAGGCGGTGGTTCACGGGCCCCAGCCTCTTTCAGGTACCAAAGTGATGTCGACCGATTTAAGAGCATCAGCAAGCCTTGTTCTTGCTGGACTTGTGGCTGAAGGCATAACGGAGGTACTGAGAGTGTACCACCTCGACCGCGGATATGAAAAAATTGAAACAAAACTAAATAGCCTTGGAGCCGATATCAGCCGAGAAAAGTACAACGAATTTTAAATTCTATAAAAAAAGATCATTATTTGTTTGGATATTATTAGCGAAGCATTATATTAACTGCCTCTAAAGCCAAGCATTGAGGGCCCTTAGCTCAGTTGGTCAGAGCAAGCGACTCATAATCGCTGGGTCGTAGGTTCAAGTCCTACAGGGCCCACAGAGTTGTGAAAGATTGGAATAGAGTAAATACCTGGCGTGTTCGTCTAGTGGCCCAGGACATCGCCCTCTCAAGGCGAAGATCACGGGTTCGAATCCCGTACACGCTACCATATAATGCACCCGTAGCTCAATTGGATAGAGCATCTGACTACGAATCAGAAGGTTAGAGGTTCGACTCCTCTCGGGTGCACAAGGTTCTCATTTCTTCTGGTCACCATTGAGGAGTGGCCAAATTGGTAAGGCTCCTGATTCTGGATCAGGCAATTTGCAGGTTCGAGTCCTGCCTCCTCAGCAAAGCAAAAAAAAGAGCGCGAAAGTGCTCTTTTTTTTTGTCCAAAATCTAATTAAACTCTTCGATTCTATTCCATTCCCCCTTTTTTCGGGCTTGGCAACTTTACAGATTCACACTTCCGCGCAATCAGCCATAATCGCCAAATTTTTTTATACCTCTTCCAGCTTGCCCCGGCACAAGAGGCAAAAAAAAAGAGACAGAACTTTCATTCTGTCTCTTTTTAACAAGAAACCGGGATACCGGAAACTTATTTTGCTGCTGGTGCTGCTGGTGCTTCTGCTGCTGGTGCTGCTGCTGGTGCCTCTGCTGCTGGTGCTGCAGGTGCTGCTGCTGGTGCCTCTGCTGCTGGTGCTGCAGGTGCTTCGACAGGTGCTTCAACAGGTGCTTCAGCTTTTTTTGCGCAGCCAACGAAACCAACTGAGCTCAAAAGAAAGAGGAAAATGAAAAGTTTTTTCATTGCTATTATTATTTTTGTTGTTTGATAATTGACAGCTTCATCAGCTCTCGAATAATAAAAAAAAACAGCGACTTTTCAAAAGCCTACTGTAGGGCGGAATATGCAAAAAAATTTCACATCCCGCCTTAATAAATGTTTTTTTTACTCAACAAGCAACTCTAATTCTGATTTTTCGAGCTTATGAAAGTTGAGATATTGATAAATGTTCTCTTCCTTTCCACCAGAGAGGTGCCGGCTGAAAATCTCCATGTATTCGTCCTTGTTTGGCAGGTGGCCAAGAAGTGCACAAACTGCGGCAAGTTCCGCTGAACCAAGATAAACCTGGGCGCCGGTACCCATGCGATTATCGAAGTTTCTGGTACTGGTGGAGAATACGACAGCATTATCGGCGACCCTTGCCTGATTACCCATGCAAAGCGAACACCCCGGACGCTCAATACGGGCTCCGGAGGCGCCGAATACCGAGTAATAGCCCTCCCCGACCAGCTTTATCATGTCCATCTTTGTGGGAGGAACAATCCAGAGTTTGACAGGCGCAACACCCTGGTTCCGCAAAATTTCACCAAGAGCGCGGAAATGGCCGATATTGGTCATGCAGCTTCCGACAAAGACCTCATCAATGATTTTGGGTTTACTGCCGTCAAGCAGTACCTCACCAAGCGTCATGACATCGTCCGGGTCGTTGGGGCAGGCAAGAATAGGCTCGATAATTTTGCTCATATCAATTTCAATCACTGCGGCATACTCGGCATCACCATCCGGCTCAAGGAGTGCAGGGTTTTGAAGCCATGCGTGCATTTTGCCAATACGGCGCTGAAGGGTCTCTGCGTCGCCGTAGCCCTCTTCAATCATCTGTTCGAGCAATGTGATGTTTGAGCTGAGATATTCAATGACAGGCTCTTTATCGAGCCGTACGGTACATGCCGCAGCACTCCGTTCCGCAGAAGCATCACTGAGCTCAAAGGCCTGCTCAACCTTGAGCTTCGGCAACCCTTCGATTTCAAGGATACGTCCGGCAAAAATATTTTTCTTCCCTTTCTTTTCGACTGTCAGCAAACCCTGCTTTATGGCCACGTATGGAATGGCATTGACAAGATCACGCAGCGTAATGCCTTGCTGGAGTTCACCCGTAAAACGCACGAGCACCGATTCAGGAACATTGAGTGGCATGGAACCGGTAACACCGGCAAAAGCGACAAGCCCGGAGCCCGCAGGGAAAGAAATTCCGATTGGAAAACGGGTGTGGGAGTCGGCACCGGTGCCGAGCGTATCGGGCAACACCATACGGTTCAACCAGGTATGAATGACCCCATCTCCCGGTTTAAGCGAAACACCACCCCTGCTCATGATGAAATAGGGAAGGCTGCGATGCAATTTTACATCGGAAGGCTTGGGATAGGCTGAGGTATGGCAAAAGCTCTGCATGAAAAGGTCTGCGCTGAAACTTAGTGCGGCAAACTCTTTGACCTCGTCACGGGTCATGGCCCCCGTAGTATCCTGTGAGCCAACCGTCAGCGTTTCAGGCTCAACGTACATTCCCGGACGAACACCCGGCAAACCACACGCCTTGCCGATCATTTTCTGTGCAAGCGTATACCCTTTTCCACTGTCAGCAGGCTGTTCCGGACGAAGGAAGAGGGTATCTTCACCCAGTCCGAGCGCTTTGCGCGCCTTTCTGGTCAGGGTGCGGCCAATAATGAGCGGAATACGCCCTCCGGCGCGCACCTCGTCAGCAATCGTATTAGGAGAGAGTTCGAAACGTGCAATGACCTCACCATTCTTCTCTATGGTACCGCTGGAGAGGTAGAGATCGATGACGTCACCCATCTCCATTGCCGTTACATCAGCCTGAATCGGCAAGGCACCCGAATCCTCGGCTGTATTGAAAAAAATGGGGGCTATGGTACTGCCAATCACCACGCCACCGGTCCGTTTGTTCGGCACGGCCGCAATGTCGTTGCCAATATGCCACTGAACCGAGTTTATACCCGACTTCCGGCTTGAGCCTGTACCGACAACATCACCAACATAAACGAGCGGATAGCCTTTTGTTTTCAGCTCGGCAATGGTCTCTATCGGATCGGTTATTTTAGTGCCAAGCATGCAACGGGCATGGAGAGGAATATCACTGCGGGTAAAGGCCTCACTGGCGGGAGAGAGATCGTCCGTATTGGTTTCACCAGGCACCTTGAAGACCGTAAGGGTCATTTTTTCGGGCAGCGTGGGCTTTGAAGTAAACCATTCGGCTTCGGCCCATGATTTGAGCACCTCTTCGGCATGGGAGTTGGTTTTTGAAAGATCAACGACAACATCAAAGAGGTCATAGACCAGAAGGGTTTTTTTCAGCATCGTAGCGGCTTCACTACATATTGCCGGATCGTCATGGCTGAGCGCATCAACAAGAGGCTTGACATTGTAGCCGCCAAGCATGGTGCCCAAAATTCTGACCGCCTCAACCGTATCAATCACCGTACAGGAGACAGTCCCCTTGAGGATTGCATCAAGAAAAGCCGCTTTTTCAAACGCAGCATCATCAACACCCGGGCTGACATGCTCACAAAACAACTCAAGCAAATACTCTTTTTCCCCGACACTCTCCTGCTGAAGCAGGTCAACAAGCAAACGAGTCTGTTCGACCGTTAAGGGTAAGGGTGGAATGCTGAGCTTTGCTCTCTCTTCGGTATGCGTGCGATATTGGTCTACAAGACTCATAAGGTCAATCTCCCTGTGTTATGTATGTTTGAAACAAATGTACTTCAAGAAAATGCCGGGAAGGCTTCTCTGCTGTCACGCAACAAGCGAACAATCTTAAAAATACCATACCTCCCTTTTATAAACAAGAGAGGTTCTTTTCGATACCGGCGGTAACGACTAATTTTTTCAGGATGGGAACGAATTTAACCTCTCTCTTTAAGGTAGAGATGCAAAAAAAGCGATTGAGAAAAACAAAATCCTAAGCAATAAACATGCTGTCACCATAACTGAGAAAGTTGTAGCCCTGGTCAAGCGCTTCACGGTAGGCATTGCGCAGCTTGTCGGGGCCTGCAAATGCGGCTGTAAGCATGAGTACGGTTGAGCGTGGCGCATGAAAGTTGGTCAAAAGCTGATCAATAATGCGAAATTGATAACCGGGATAGATAAAAATGTCAGCTTCGCCCCTCAGCGGCTCATCCCCCTCAAACCGCTCAATGCGCTCTCCGGCATGTTCCAGTGCTCTTGTAACGGTTGTTCCGACGGCAACAACCCTTCCGCCAGCCATTTTTGCCTGGCGAATTTTTCGGGCGCACTCCGCCGGTATTGAGTAAAACTCACGGTGCATGAGATGCTCCTCGAGCGCATCTACCCTGACAGGAAGAAAGGTACCCAATCCGACATGCAGCGTGAGACTCACAACATCAACACCCTTCCGGCGAAGTTTTTCAAGCAGTTCGGCAGTCATGTTCAGTGATGCGGTCGGTGCCGCTACTGAGCCCGGCAATTCGGCAAAAACTGTCTGGTAACGCTCACGATCAACCTCCTCCGCCTCCCGTTTGAGATAGGGAGGGATAGGCACTCCCCCGAAACGGTCGAAGAGCCCAGTAAGTGATTGCTCACCACAGAGCGCAATACGGGCAATTCCATGATCGACAAGCTCGGTCACAAGCAGTTCATGATCGTACGCCACCAGCTTGTCGCCTTTTTTCAGCTTCCCCCGGTAAAGCACCAGATTTTGCTCCTCGCAGTGCTTCTCAAGAAGCATCAGCTCAATCTTCGCACCGGTCGGTTTGCACGCAAAGAGCCGTGCGCGGATAACTTTGGTATTGTTAAGCACAAGCAGGTCTCCCTGCTGCAAAAAAGCATTAAGGCTGGCATAGGAGGTGTGCTCAAGGGCACCAGAGTTGCGGTCAACCACCAGGAGACGGGTTGAACCACGCTCCAGAGGCGGGTACTTGGCAATCCTTTCCTCCGCCAATTCATAATCAAAGTCGGCTACTTTCATAGCATCCTCAATCTTGCCCTGACGGCTTCGCCGTGAGCCTGAAGCCCTTCACGATCAGCAAAAGCAGCAATTTTTTCTCCACAACGAAGCATCTGCTGTTTTGAATAGGAGATGATTGAGGTGTGCTTGACAAAGTCGCGCACCGAAAGCGGTGAAAAAAACCGTGCCGTGCCATTGGTTGGCAATGTATGATTTGGCCCGGCAAAATAGTCGCCGACAGTTTCGCAGGAGTAGCCACCCATAAAAATGGCGCCGGCATGATGGATATCCTGCAAAATCTCCCACGGATGTTCAACGTGCAGTTCGAGATGCTCAGGGGCAATCATGTCGGAGACAGTACACGCCTCTTCAAGTGAATCAACAAGTACAATGGCTCCATTATGCTGGAGCGAAGAGGCAATAATGTCACGACGAAGCATTGCTGGCAGGCGCGCCTCCGCACACTCCCTTACAGCCTGAGCCAACGATTCTGAGGGAGTGATGAGCACCGCCGATGCATCAGCATCATGCTCTGCCTGGGCAAACATGTCAAACACAATAAACTCCGGATTGGCCGATGCATCAGCAATGACAACCACCTCGGAGGGGCCCGCTATACTGTCGATAGCAACGTGGCCGAAGAGCTGCTTTTTGGCCAGCGCCACATATTTATTACCCGGGCCGGTGATGATGTCAACCTTCGAAATGGTTTCGGTACCATAGCCAAAAGCCGCGATTGCCTGGGCTCCGCCAAGTTT
>CAIXCO010000205.1 GCA_903917955.1 uncultured Chlorobiaceae bacterium
TACCTACAAGCGATACCCTTACCCATGCATCAACAACAACACCCTTATCAAGAATACGGTCAATAACCTCTACGAGGCTTGATGAACCAATCGTTTTTTCTACTGCCATGATAAATCTCCAGTTGTTTGTTTTAAAAAAGTTTTCAGTAATCAGTGTTCAGTGTGCAAAATCTGTCTTACGCTGCCTTTGCGGTCAGGCCGATTGCTTCAGCATATTTCAGGTAGGTCTCTACAGAGGCAACTACTACACGTGCTTCGATAGCAAGAAGCTCGATACCGACAAGTGATACCCTTACCCATGCATCAACAACAACACCCTTATCAAGAATACGGTCAATAACCTCTACGAGGCTTGATGAACCAATCGTTTTTTCTACTGCCATGATAAATCTCCAGTTGTTTGTTACTTCAAATTCCGTCTTGTAGAGAGAGGGACGGTCTTCCTCACCAAATAAGAGTTGCATATAGTGTGCCAATCTGGTTGAACGCGTCGAGGCGTTCCTCAGTATATCAGCTAAACTATTTTATTAAATAGTGATATATAATTTATTATTTATTTTTCAACTGACTGTCCGGATTGATAATCTGCCTCAACAAGAGTGTTTTTTCCGGAAGAGCACCGCACAGTTGTGCGAAGTGCTGTTCGCTTTCCTCTCTCAACCCGCCCAGCCTTCCTTACAGGCGCCCTTTCAGGTAATGCTGCCGACGCTCTTCAGGAAAACGCTCAATAGCATATCGCAGCATGACTCTTGGCATCCGTCGGTAGTGCTGCAATAAAAAATCCTCCAGCAGCACCTGGTTACGCTTGCCAACCTCCCTGAGCATCCAACCCACAGCCTTGTGAATCAGCTCTTCACTATCCTGTAGCAATTTTTCAGCAAGAGCAAGGGTGTCATGAAACTCACCCCGACGGATGAAATGAAACGTTGCCGTAATGGCAATCCTTCTCTCCCAAAGAACTTCCGACCCTGCAAGCAGGCAGAGAGGTTTTCGCAGACGATGGAGCAAAAAACTCCCGACAATGTGCTCTGCCGAGACATCAACCAGATCCCAGTTGTTAATAAAGCGAGTATTTGCAAGATAGAGGGTGTAGATATGCCCCCTCATCGCTTCATCACCCTGACCAAAACGACGCATAAGCATCAAAAGGGCAAGCAGACGATCTTCATGAAAGGAGGAGGAAAGCAACAGGAGAACCTCTGACAACGGGGTGTCGTCAAACGTACGGGAGAGCTTTCTGAGCACCGGAACCCGAATGCCACGAAAAAGGTCGCCCTCACCATACTCTCCGGGGCCGGTTTTAAAAAAACTCTGTGCAAAGAGTGCTGCCCCGGGATTTGAGAGCGCTTCAAGATTTTTGATAATCATGACAGCAGTATCGCTCATGACCGTACCCTTCTCAATCAGTTACGCCTGTTCGGCAAGTTTGCTCCAGCGGGTCATCTCCTTTTCAAGTTGCTGCTGCAGTCCGTGAAGCTCCGAACCAAGTTGCTGCTGCAATCCAAAATTGCTGCCAGCCAACGCAAGACGCTCTGCTATCTCCGACTGACGACTTTCAGCCTCATGAATTGAGCGCTCAAGCAGCTCCAGTTCACGTCTCTCTTTGCTGGTGAGCTTCCCCTGCTTTAACGAAGGTGCCACGACAGATTTTGGAGCCTCCGGCACTTTTTTTACTGGCTTTTTTTCGCCCTTCGTCCCGTCCGCAGCTTTCAGGTCAAGATAGACGGTATAGTTACCGGGATAACGACGGATGAGACCATTCTCCTCAAAGGCAAAAATATACTCAACCGTGCGATCAAGAAAATAGCGATCGTGACTCACCACCATGAGGCAACCCGTATAGGTGTCGAGATAGTCCTCAAGCACGCGGAGCGTTGGAATATCAAGATCATTGGTCGGCTCATCAAGCAGAAGCACATTGGGCGCATCAATCAATTGTTTCAACAGATAGAGCCGCCGGCGCTCACCTCCCGAAAGGGTCTTGATATAACTGTACTGGGTAGAGGGAGCAAAGAGAAAGCGCTCAAGCATTTTTGAAGCAGAAAAGACCATACCATCCTTAGTCTTGATCTGCTCGGCATGTTCCTGAATATATTCGATCACTCGTTTGGAGTCGTCAAGACCCCGGCTCTGCTGATCGTAATAGCCGATGTTCACCGTCTTGCCAAGATCAATATGACCGCTGTCCGGCGTTACGCGCCCGGTAATCATATCAAAAAGGGTGGTTTTACCCGACCCGTTCGGCCCGATAATGCCAATACGATCCCCTTTCTGCAAATGGTACTCGAACGACTGCAGCAGCAACTTGTCACCGTAGGATTTCGAAACCTGGTGGAACTCAATAATTTTATCGCCCAGCCTTCCCGAGCCAAAACCGATCTCAAGCTCTTTTGCCTTCTCTTTTTTGGGGGCATACACCAGACTTTCAGCCCGCAGCATACGCGCCTTCTGTTTCGTCGTCCGTGCCTTGCATCCACCCCTCATCCAGTCAAGCTCCTGGCGAACAAGGGCAGAGCGCTTGCGGTCATCGCGTATCGCCTGCTCTTCCTGCTCAGCCTTCTGCACGAGATAGCTCGAATATCCTCCCGTATAGGTGACCGCCGTCCGACCATCCATCTCAATCATGCGCGTAGCCACCCGGTCAAGAAAATAACGGTCATGCGTAATGAGCAGCACCGCACCCTGATAGCGCCGGATATAATTCTCCAGCCACTCAACACTGTCGGCATCAAGATGGTTCGTCGGCTCATCAAGAATAAGTCCGTCACTTGGCACAACAAGCGCATGAGCCAAAGCCACCCGCTTGCGCTGCCCACCCGAAAGCGTGCCCATGAGTGCCGTAAGGTCATACAGGCCAAGTTTACCGAGCACCATCTTGGCATTCGATTCGAGCTCCCATGCGCCGCAGACATCAAGCTCGTGGGCAAGCCGACTCATCTTCTCGATCAACGACGGATCCTCACTGTGACGCGTCTCCAGCTCCTTGCAGACCAGTTCATACTCATAAATCAGATCCATGGCCTTGTCACTCGACTTCAGGATGGCCTCAAGCACCGTATCCTCTGGATTGTAGGGCGAATCCTGTGGCAGATAGGCAATCTTTTTCTGATTTGCCACCATCACCTTACCCTTGTCGGGAGTTTCCACCCCGGCAAGAATTTTCAAAAGCGTACTCTTTCCACTCCCGTTCGCCCCGATAATACCAATCTTGTCGCGATCATCAATACCAAACGAAACATCCTCAAACAGGTGTTTGAGACCGTATTTTTTTTGTAACCCTTCAACTGTTAAAAGCACCATACCTCTATCCGTTCCTTATACTTATAATCGTTCATCACCACTTATGGACAATGCAAAAGAGGGCAATATAACCATTGCACTGAGTTTTGCCGCCATTTCATTGTGCGGTTTTTACCGAAGAGCAACCCAAAAAAACACAAAACTTTTCTCTTCTCCCTTTTTTTCATAAACTGTGCAAATTAAGAAGGAACATGCAGGAAATACTCTGCACAACCTCGGCGAAAAGAGCAAAAAAAAAGAACTTCAGATGAATGAATTAGAAAAATTACTGGCATGGAGCAATCTGCCCGTGCCGGGAGTATTGCATCAACTACCCTCACACCAGCAGCAAGAGGTGATACTATGGGCAAAAACAGTTGTCAGCCACAACACCGAAGGACTTGATGATCTCTACAATGCCATAAGCATGATCGTCAAATACATCCCCAACTTTCTGGTCATTCCGCTCATGGTCGAGCACATCCGCCCCCGAATTGCCGCCGGGGTATGCATCAAAATGGGTGTTGAACAAGCCACTGGCTACGCCAACGACCTCCCGCTCGAATACTTCAGCGATGTCTCCAAACATCTTGATGCCACAATGTTGGCAGAGATTCTTCAGAAAATGAAAAAACAGAACGTAGAAAAATTTATCTACCACGAACTCAAGCACCATCAAAGCCGCCTGCTCGACATAGCGCTGCATCTTGATCGGCGCCTCCTCGAAATCGTGGCAAAGCTCGTTACGTTTCCCGAAGAGGAAAACGATGACGCTACGAACCCCCACAAAACCGTCATCAACAAAATCAGGGCAATGCAGGAGAACTGACAAACGGTGCATTACCATCACACAACGCTCTTCTGCCAATAATCAACGCGACGCAGCGGTCGAAGTTGCCGCCCTCTCCTCCTTGACAACATTCGGCACACCCACGGCTCCCGTATAAAAAACCACAAGAGTTGCCGGAAGAGTGCCGGAATTAACACCATTATGCAGGGTATTGGTAACCTCAAAAATGGCATCACCCTGTTTGAAAAGAAAAGTACGGCCACTTTTAAGCTCAACAGTGAGTTCCCCTTCCAGCACGTAGGCATAGACCTGCACCGGATGCTTATGCCATCCGGTCGAACCCCCAGGAGGGAAATGAACAAGAAGTGCTGTTACTTCAGGTTTCTCTGTGCAAAGATAGAGCAGTCGTTCACCATTGCTCGACATCGAAGAGGTCATCAGTTTCTTCACCTCAACATTCCGGTACTCTTCTGCGTTTGCCGTGCTGTTCATGACAAGAAGCAGGAAAAGCGCGATAACAGCCTGAACCATTCTCATGGAGATCCTCCCATATTAAAAAAATTATCTGCGATCATGTACCTGAAAAAACAGAAAAATTGTCACTGTTCTTTAATTATTACCTGGCAATTTAACAGTAAAACAACTCCCAACCATTAAAGTGCTGGCGATAGAAAGCGTACCACGCATCTCCTTGATAATCCTGCTGGTAATTGATAAACCAAGCCCGGTACCTTTGCTCATCTCTTTTGTCGTGAAGAATGGATGTATGACATGTTCAATATTTTCAGGACTGATACCTATACCGTTATCATCAACGGTGACCACAACCAAGCCATTCTCCTGAAACGACTTGATGCTTATTTTCATACTGAAATCAATCTTGCTTTTTTGCCGTTTTTCTTCAAGAGCGTCTATGGCGTTATTGATTAAATTCTGGAGCACCTCTTCAAACTTGTACATATTTCCGGTAACAGTAGCATCAACCGGATTTGGCGTAAAACTCAGTTTTATCAATTTATCCTTGCACCTCGCAGAAACCATCAGCAATACATTCTTTATGCATTTATTGACATGAACAACGGAGGAAATATAGCCCTTGTCAGCACTTGCAAATGATCTGATATTATCAATAATTGTCTGTGTTCTTTCTATGTTTTCAAATATTTTTTGAGCCTTTGCTTTGATTGATTTTTCGCGAAGACACTTCCCTTCAGCCGCCTCCATGACAATTTTATCTACAAGCAAACCAATATTATTGATTGGCTGAAAAATTTCATGGGCTATA
>CAIXCO010000206.1 GCA_903917955.1 uncultured Chlorobiaceae bacterium
AAAGCTCAGCCCTACGGAGAGGATACCTCCGACCAGACCGGTGATGCTTCCCAGAGCAAACGCCTCACTGTAGGGCAATCTCACCTGAAAGCGCATGATGGTTTGATGAAGCGCAACTGCTCCTGCCACAAAAATCCCGACCGGAAAAAGAATATTGAGCAGGGTAAGATAAGGCACCGTTGTTGTAACGAGAATAATGGCCGCACCCAGCAGAACAGCGAACCGTTTTCCCGCAAACGGCAACGGAGAAGAATTTAGATTTTCAGCAGCCATGTCCCTTCAAGCAAACTTTTCATTCAAAAAATCATCCATCGTATAAAATCCTGGCGCTGTTTTGTGGCGCAGGGCGAGCCAGTTAGCCGCTTCAACGGCGCCCGAGGCAAATCCGGAGCGGTTCTTGGCCGTATGGGAGACCACAATTTCATCAGCATCCGAGTCAATAAAGGCGGTGTGCTTCCCGAAAACAGAGCCAAGACGCAGAGAGGCTACCTGCAGCTCATCCGGCGCAAGCTTTTTATCATCGGAGAGCTGCCGCACAATGCTCTTTTTCCGGCTGTTGGCCGCAAGAATCATGTCCGCCGCCCTCAAGGCTGTGCCGCTGGGGAAATCGGCCTTGGCGGTGTGGTGCTGTTCGGAAAAGGCAATATCGAACTGGGCAAAGGGTGCAATAAGGCGTGCAGCTTCGCGCACCGTCCGCAAAAAAATGTTGACGCCGAGCGAAAAATTGGCTGAATAAAGCAGTGAGCTACCGGCATCGGCGAGCATCCCTTTGACCTCCTCCTGGCGGTCATCCCACCCGGTGGTACCCACAACAACGGGCACGCCCGAGGCAAGCATGGCTGGAAGGTTGGCCAAAAATGCCTCCCTGACAGTAAAATCTATAATGGCATCACTTCCCTGAAACAGATCAGGAGTAATCGGAGTATTGATATCGAGCACGGCCGCCGTCTCGTGGCTGCCCGACTGGGCAATGACCAGAGCGACCTGCTGGCCCATTCTCCCGTTTCCAACAAGGGTAAACCTCATGATTGTTGTTTGTTGCTTATGTGTGGACTTTTTTTTACAAAGCGGAAGTTTCAGTAGGGAGTTCACTCATGACGCATGATTTCGAGAATCCTGTCGAGATCATCGTTGGAGAAGTACTGGATATGAATCTCCCCTTTGCCTCCCTTTTTTTCAACAATGCGCACCTTGGTCGCAAGGTTGTTTCTTAATGAGGCCTCAAGCTCCGTCAAGTGTGAAGAGCGATCCGAAGAGGGCACCTGGAGGGGCTTTGACTGCTCCTTGAACATGCGGCTCACCAACGCTTCGGTCTGGCGAACAGATAGCTGATGGGCGAGAATCTGCTTCCACACCTTCAACTGCTGCTGTTCACCGGGAAGATTGACAAGTGCGCGTGCATGACCTGAAGAGATTTCACGATTGCGGATGCTGTCCTGAATCTGGAGTGGCAGCTTGAGCAGACGAAGAAAATTGCTGACGGTGGAGCGGTTTTTGCCCACCTTCTGCGCAATCTCCTCCTGTGTCAGATTACACTTTGTGGTCAGGCTTTTAAGGGCGAGGGCAATTTCGATAGCATTAAGATCTTCACGCTGAATATTCTCTATGAGCGCCAACTCAAGCTTGGTTGAATCGTCGTGCGCATCAATGACGTAGGCTGGAATAAATTTGAATCCCGCCAGTGTGACCGCCCTGAGCCGCCGCTCTCCACTGATGAGCTGATAACCATCTCCGTCACGGCAAACCGTCACCGGCTGAATCACTCCATTTTCAAGAATGGAATTTTTCAGCTCTTCGAGAGCCGTTTCATCAAATTCCTTGCGGGGCTGAAAGGGGTTTGCAATGATCTTTTCGATCGGAAGACTGCCGATACTTCCAACTGGCGCACTCTCCTCTCGTTCATCCTTCGAAACGGCTGCAAATTCATCATCCTGAAAAAGTGCTTTCAGTCCACGTCCCAATGCTTTTTTCGCCATATCACCCATCAGCTTACCCGGTCAGCTACGGCTGACGAACTTTAAATTTGTTAATATTGCCATCTCTCTCAAAAATCTCCTGAGCCAGATCGAGATAGTCTTTCGACCCAATACACTGGGCGTCATAGAGCAGGGCCGGCTTGCCGTGGCTCGGTGCTTCGGAAAGCCGTACATTGCGGCGAATATAGGTTTTGTAGACCTTCTCCTTGAAAAATTTCTTGACCTCTTCAGCAACCTGCGACGCCAGACGAAGCCGCGCATCGTACATGGTAACCAAAACCCCTTCTATCTCAAGTTTTGGGTTGAGGTGCTTGCGGACGATACTGATAGTGTTGAGCAATTTACCCAGCCCCTCAAGCGCATAATATTCAGCCTGTACCGGGATGAGCACGGAATCTGCCGCAGTGAGCGAATTCAGGGTAATAAGACCAAGCGAGGGAGGACAGTCGATAATAATGTAGTCGTAGAGGTCGCGAACACCCTTGAGCGCTTTCTGCATCACATACTCACGCTCCTTCATGTTCACCAGCTCA
>CAIXCO010000207.1 GCA_903917955.1 uncultured Chlorobiaceae bacterium
TACCATCGAATGGAAGTTCGTCAAAACCGATGTTGATGGACGCATAATCATCCGGAAAGACACGATTGCGCGAATTGATCTCCGCGAAACCGTATATGACTATCCCAAGCAAAACGTTATCACGCGGGACAATGTCAATATCGAAATCAATGCTCTGCTCTATTTTCAGATCACCGATGCCAAAAGGGCTGTCTACGAAATCGCCAATCTTCCGGACGCTATTGAAAAACTGACTCAAACAACGCTGCGCAATGTTATCGGCGAGCTTGATCTGGATCACACCTTGACTTCTCGCGATACCATCAACACCAGGTTGCGTGCCATACTCGACGAAGCAACCGACAAATGGGGCGTCAAAATCAATCGTGTTGAGTTGCAGGATATCAATCCGCCTGACGACATCAAGCTTGCCATGGAAAAGCAGATGCGTGCTGAACGCGACCGCCGCGCCACAATTCTTGAGGCGGAAGGGCAAAAGCAGTCCGAAATTCTCAAGGCGGAAGGGGCTCGCCAGGCGGATATTAACAGAGCCGAAGGGGCAAAGCAGGCTCTTGTTCTCAGGGCAACGGGTGAGGCCGAAGCTCGAATTAAAATCGCTGAAGCTGAGGCCGAGGCCGTCTTGAAAGTCACCAAAGCAATCAAAGAATCGGGCGGCAATCCTACGACCTATCTCATCGCCCTCAAGTATATTGATGCGTTGAAAGAGATGGTGAGCGGCAAAGACAACAAGGTGGTCTACATGCCTTACGAAGCTTCCGCTGTGCTTGGCTCAATCGGAAGCATTCGCGACATGTTTAGCGCTCATGCTCAATCAAAGACATAATTGCCCGGTAAACGCAATCAAGCGGTGGTGACGAAGGGATGGCACCCAAAATCGCGGGTCAGCACGCACTCAATACGTGATGACCGATGCATCCCCACCGAAAAGCGCTCCGTATTCAGCACGGGTCGCCTCATCGGCCACTTTTACAACAATTCTTTCAGGAATTATGGCATGAAATGGCTGGAAATTCCTGACGCAGAGGGGTGATGAGAAGTAGATTTCGTCAATGTAATCGAGATCGAGTGGCTCACTGTTTTCCATCCGTTCAAGATCACTCGCCGACCCTTTTTGGCAGAAAAATTGCACTTTGATGAACTCTCCCCTCTTGTACACCTCGGAGTCACTGCTGGCAATCAGCACTTTTTTCTTTTTGGAAAACCAGTTCTCCTCTACACAAAGGCCGACAGTCTCACCAATTATCAGGAGGGCTGGTGAGTAGACGGCTTTTTCGGATCTCCTCAACTCCCCCAGTGTGCTGAGAAGCGTGCTCTGGTTGTAGCGCGTTGCATTTTGCACAATGGCTACCGGTGTAGGCTCATCCCACCCTTTTTGGGCAACGGCATCGAGTACCTCATGTACGGTAGAGGCCACCATGTAGTAGACGAGAGTGTCGGCATCGGGCACCTGGATTTTACTGACCGGGTGGCCGGTACAAAAAGCGACCGAGGAGGAGACTTTTCGCATGGTCAGCGGTATCTCCGTATAGGCGCTGGCGCCATGGGCGGCGGTAATGCCCGGGATAATTTCA
>CAIXCO010000208.1 GCA_903917955.1 uncultured Chlorobiaceae bacterium
GAACGACCTTTTTGCGCCAGAGCCTCCCGCTTTATTGCAAGGGTATTGAACAGGAGAACCCGCAGTGAGAGGAGGATGACAATAGCCATTAAAAACACAATAGCTTTAGCAATTATAAAAAAAACGGTCATGCCCGCTCAAGCCCCCGTTCCAGGGCGATAAGGTTATCAAGCGTCTCCGGCAAAAGCCATTTCGCTTCAAATCCAGTCAGTTCATGCAACTTGTCGAGAATCGGGCGTCTGTGGGTAATTTCGTCAATTTCCATGCCATAAGCCTCTTTATAGGAGAGAAATTCCAGCGGCGAACTGCTCCCTGCCCGTGTCGATACAAGCATAGCCAGATCAAGGATAGATATCTCCTGATCGTTACCGACATTGACAATTTCACCATTTGCCGCAGGCGACGAGGCTAAAATCGCCAATGCAACAACCGTGTCGCGGACATCACAAAACGACCGGGTCTGCAATCCGTCGCCATAGATGGTAAGAGGGAGATTATTGACCGCCTGATGAACAAAGGTCGGCACCACCATGCCATATTTACCACTTTGACGAGGTCCTATGGTATTAAAGATACGGGCAATGACAACCCTGATTCCTGACTTGTACATGAATGAGTAAGCAAGAAACTCATCAGCGAGTTTTGTAACGGCATAACACCATCGCAATCGGGCACCTGAACGAAGCACGATCTCGTCACTCTCCGAAAACCCGCTCCTCGTATTAAACCCATAAACCTCTGAACTGGAGGCTATGATGACCTGTGCATCCGGTCGCACCTCTGCAACGGCCCGAAAAACTCTCTCCATTGCAGCAATGTTCGTTGCCATAACCGCCCGGGGATCCTCCAGTACCTTTTTAACTCCCACAATTGCCGCCATGTGATAGATGCGCTCAGCCTGACTGACCACCTCTTTCAATCGATCCCAGACAAGGATATCTGCCTGGTAAAATTGAAAGGCTGGATTGGCGAGGAATGGCTCAATATTATGGAGCGAACCGGTCGAGAGATTATCAACAACAGAAACCCGGTCACCCTGTTCGAGATGATAGGCTACAAGGTGAGAACCGATAAATCCTGCACCGCCAGTAACAAGTACATGCATAAAAAATCCTCTTTAACAGATTATACGCAAAAGAGAAAAACACTCGCTCTCTTCTGCAAAAAATTTTACATCCACACCGCTCAAGGCAACTCCCCTATGGTTATCATCTTCAAAAAAAGCTCCACGACGTTTGGATCGAAGTGTGTGCCGGAAAGCGATTTGATATGCTCAATCAATTCTTGCTTTGGCAAACCCTGTCGATAGCGGCGATCAGACTGCAGGGCATCCCACACATCAACAATCGCGAACAAACGCGCGGCCAATGGAATTTGCTCCCCTTTCAATCCTCGCGGATAACCGGTTCCATCCCATTTTTCATGATGGCAATAGGGTATATCAAGCGCCCCATGCAAGTAGGTGATCGGTGAAAGAAATTCAAAGGCAAACACAGGATGCTTGCGCATGACAACCCACTCCTCCTCTGTCAACTGATCATCCTTGAAAAGAATCGCATCAGGGAGAGCCATCTTACCAATATCATGCAAATAGGATCCGCGACGAATATCTGGCAACGCTTCATCCGGGATTGCGGCTGCGCGGGCAAGCTTCATGGTCATCTCTGTCACGCGCCGGGAGTGGCCTTCTGTCTCTTCGTCGCGCAAATCAAGTGCGTGCGACCACCCCTCAATGGTCGCATCATAGGCTCGCAACAGCTCCTGATTGGCCAGGCGCAAGCTTCTGACTGATCGATAATCTTCAATCGCCATAGCCGCCTGCCCTGCCAGAGTATGGATAAAATCAAAACCATCAGGGGTTAACTGGAGTGCGGTACGTTGAAAAACTTCAAAAAGACCGATGAGCTCCCCTTTAACAACCAGAGGGATGACGTAGTAGTCAACAAATCCCTCTCTCATCATAAAAGAAGAAGGCAAAAATTCACCATGCATCCCGCCAAAGTTTGAAAGATGCAGCTCTTTGTGTTCAAGCAGGCACTCATAGGCAGAACCTGGTATAATGTGTAAATCAGTACGTTCAATTTTTTGCGACCGAAACCCGCATCCCACAACATAACTCAGTGTATTAAGAGAGCGTTCCATTAAAAGAAAATCCGCAGCATCAACATGCAGTTCTGAAAGGGTGAAGTCAAGAATGATTTTAAGCGAGAGGTAAACATCAGTAGTTCCCCTTACGGCAAGGTCGATTTCCCGCAGAGAGCGTATATGTTGCAACTGACGAGCAACCTTTTCCTCGGCCGCTTTCCGCGCTGTAATATCAATACCTGCACCAACAAGAAATGGATTTCCGTCAATCATCATTCTGCTGCCGGTCATCAAAAAGCTCCTGCATTCCGGGCCGCCACGAAGCAGTACCTTGGTTTCAGAGATCAACTCTTCGCCGTGTTTCATAATCCTCTCTATTTTCTCAGCCATCATCGCCCGGTCATCTGGATGAATGCACTCTATACCAATAATACCCGGCATCTCGCTTTCGGCTTTACCAAAAATCTGGTCACGAACGTAACGATTCCACACCGTCATTTTTCCACCTGCATCAATGACATAAAAGGAGCCGGGAATGGCTTCAATAACCGATGAACTGAACAGCCTCTCATTTTTCAACGACTTCAGGATATCGGTAACATCCTGGGCAATGATCAACAATTGATTGATTTCACCCTGCGGAGATTGACAGGGATGAACGTTGTAGCGCAGAAATTTTTCATCCTGTTCATCGTCCCAGAAAACTGTGTTCCGGGTGCGCATGGCCTCTTTTATCATTGTCAACCGATGATCGGCTACTTCAGGCAACAGCAACCCATAATAATTTTTACCACGGCATTCAGGCCCACTCTTGTAAAACCTGGAGCAAAAAGCCTTATTGGCTTCAAGTATGCAGCCTTCGGTGTCGATAAGAAATACCGGCTCCGAAAGGGAAGAATAGAGTGAGGCAAATGTCGGGCCACTGGTTTTCATTTCGTTACCATGGAGCTGCTGATTGTATTAAAGCTGCATAGAAAGTGTTTCTCTTATTTTTTGAGTGCCCGGGATCGATCACAAGAGGATGCGAAGGCCAATTTGTCCACCATTGCGTTGATAGTAATCGCCTTCCATTCCATGCCAGCAGGCGGCAACTACCCCGACTCTCTTTATGGGCCAGAAGAGGCCATCAAGCTGAATGAAGTTTGTCTGTATTGATGAAAGGCTGTTTTGGTAGACGACTTCAGGCTCAATACCAAACGCGTATGTCACCCCAAGGCGATTGTTGTTCTCAGAGATCCATTGAAGCTGCACCCTGTGAGCCAACTCTCCACAACTACCTTCGATTGAAGAGAGAATTGCGGTATAGGCAAGCCGAAACTTCCTGGCATTTTTTTCAACACCGAGGCTCTCAATATTCGTTTTGGCATCATTGTATTGCCGTTGCTCTGCCCTAAGCGTATAGCCGAATCCATCAGGCAGCCGTCCATTCCACTCCAACCCGACAGCGTTCTTTGCCAGAAAACTCGGATTACTGGTATAACTGCCACCCAACGTGATGACGCCAATCAAAAAAGGATAAGCGTAGGATGCGCCTATAACCTGGTCTGATAACCCGAATCGATCAACATCTTCACCATGAAGCGTGAGTAACCCTAAAGCTTTGAGCGGCAAACAGACATTGGCATACTTGCTTTTCCAGTCAGGAGCGTGATTGGTCAAATAGTCTGTGGTATAGCCAACCTCAACCGAGGGTGAGGCATCAAAAACTGAAGGTTTTGTTGCTACACTCTCCCCTGCAGCAGCCAACGGGAAATGCAGCAAGGCACACAGTGCCACTGCTGCACCAAGTGGGCAAAAAAGAGTTTTCAAGGTCAACACCCGTTTCTCAGTTACACGCATCATCTTTTTTGGTGATAAAATTCATAAACAATAATCCCGCTATTACAGGGATTTTCTTACGTTTTCAACAGTATACGAGACCTTGAGTCCTGAGGGCGAAAACCGGAACTTCTTCTCTTTAAAAAGCCTCAGGCATACGGCCACAATTTTTGGATCAAACAACCGGTCGCTCTCCTCCTGAATGTTCTTCAAGGCGATGTCGAGCCCGACGGCTGACCGGTAGGGCCTTGAACTGGTCAGCGCCTCAACGGTATCGGCTACAGCAATAATGCGTGCCTCGTCACTGATACTGTCGCCCTTGAGGCCGTTTGGATAACCGCTGCCATCAAGACGTTCGTGATGCTGCAACACGGTTTGCGCCACCGGCCAGGGAAAATGGATGAGCTTGAGGATTTTATACCCTTCAACAACATGGCTGCGCAACAACCCCACCTCGTCCTCAGTCAATTCCGTCGGTTTTGTCAAAATCTCTGCCGGAATGGCAAACTTGCCGATATCGTGCAGCATGGTGCTCATTCGCAACCCTTCCAGATTGGCCTCAGAGTAATGCAACTCCTTGGCTATGGCTACCGAGAGCTCCGAAACCCGTTGCTGATGGCCAGCCGTATAAGGATCCCTTGCTTCGCTCATGGCGACCAGAGCATTAACGAGATCCTCCATATTTGAAATTGCAAGATTTTGATAGAGCACCAGTTTTTTCTGGTTTGAGATGTCGCGTATATCGCATTGAATCACTTTTTCCCCACCGACATCGTACACAGAGCCTATAAACTCTACATCAATCAACTGACCATATTTCTTTCTCAGTGGCAGATTTTCATACCGGATATAATTTTTCTTCTGTAACGCCTCAAACGCCTGAAGCGCGAACTCCTTGTCTAATATAGAACCGATTTCCCAGAGCTCTTTGCCGCAAAGTTCATGCGCAGAAAACCCCAGCAAATCAAGAATAAACGGATTGGCATCGACAATTTTACCACTCATGAAGTCGAGAATCATGATACCGTTCTGCGCATTCTCAAACAGACTGCGGTAGCGCAGCTCGGAGCGGGCGACTGATTGAGCCAGAAATTTCCTCTCTGAAACATCGCGAATGCTGCACTGAATCACTTTTTCACGACCGACATCATAGACATTACTGACAAACTCAACGTCAATAATTTGGCCCTTTTTATGCTGCAATGGCAAATCTTCGTAACGAATGTAATTTTTTGACTGAAGTTCCTCGTACGCCTTCCGCGCCAACTCCTTGTCGACAATGAATCCAATCTCCCAAAGCTCCTTACCAAGAAGTTCATTGCATGCGTAACCGATCAGTTTGGCAATAAAAGGGTTGGCATCGACGATTTTACCACTCTCGAAGTCAAGAATCAATATCCCATCCTGCGCGCTCTCAAAAAGCCGGCGATAGCGTAACTCGGACGATGCAACTGTTGCGACCGATGAAACATGCTCATCTTGTAAAATCATAAGTATCCCTTTTGCCTGATTGCCGCAGCATGTAAAGGTGTTATAAAAATATTATGCAGAACAAGGCAGATAGAGTCGAACAGTGGTTCTCTCGCCAAATTGAGTATCAAAAATTACAAAACCCATGTTTTGTTTCATAATGACACGAACTATAGGAATTCCAGGGCCTGTATCATTGCTCCTTGTAGTAAAAAAGGATCATAATCATCAATCGAATTGGCTTTTGACTTTTCGCCCCTACCCTGTTCTTCAGAAAAATCTGCCATAAAAGGTTCCTTTTTTATGACCATCGTTTCATCTGATTGTTAGCTTATTGTTGCGCGATTGGGGATCCTGGATCTCTTCAAACACGACGTAGATGAGGTATGGATTACTATGGTCTTCAGCAAATTGTGGAATGGCATCCATCAACGTCCATCGGCAGCCAGTGCCGGAAGGAGAAGAGAAACCCATAACGACGCCATGAAGCGGCTTTCCACTTCTGTATGCCTGTGCAAAGGGGTCGGCATCGGGCGCAAAATCCAGACCCTCCTCCGAGAGCATCTTCACACTCAGCTCCTTAAAGCTCCGGCCCGCCATCTCCGAAGCTGTCAACCCAAAAAATCGTTCAGCGGCTGGATTAACCATGCTGATGGTTCCCTCACTGTTCAAAAAAAGTGAGCAGGCTGCCATCTGTTTAAAGAGAACCATAAACCGCTTTTCAACATCAAGAAGTTTCAGCTCGAGCTTTTTGCTCAAGGTGATATCAATAAAGGTGATAACGAGACCATTGATATGGTTGTCCTGGGTACAATAGGGCATGATGCGAATCAAAAACCATCGCTCATCGGTAGTACTGATCTGCTTTTCCTTGAAAACAAGGGTGTCGAGTACCGAAAGCGCATCATCACGCAGTTCAGGATAGTTCAGGGTTGAGGCGATGTCACTGAATGGGCGCCCTTTATCGATCGCCATAAACTTGCTTATGGAGGCCATCGCTTTGGTAAAACTGCGAATATTAAGATGTTCATCAAGAAAAAGTGTTGCAATTTGAGTGCTGTTAAGCAGGTTTTTCATGTCATCGCTGGTGCGCCCCAGCTCATCAAGCTTTCCCTGTAGCTCCTGATTCACGGTTTGGAGTTCCTCATTGAGCGACTGCATCTCCTCTTTGGCCGTTGAGAGCTCTTCATTGGTACTTTGCAGCTCTTCATTGGCGCTGAGCAGCTCCTCATTCATGCTCTTGAGCTCCTCCTGTGACGTTTGCATATCTTCATGCGTGGCAAGCAGCTCTGAGCGGACACGCTTGAGTTCATCCACAAGCTGCATTTGGTCGGGAGAAAATTTTTCTTCTTCCTCTTGCCTGATCTTGATATCCTTCTTTTCAACCATACTTTTTTCGGTAAAGACAAAAAGAAACATACCTGCGAGCTGGTCAGGTTTTTTTATGGGTTCCACCGTCATATCGACCATCAACGACTCATTGTTCTTTTTAAGAACAACATCCTTCACCGTGGCAGTTGTATTGCTTCGCAACACCTTTTCGAAAAGGTTGCTCAATGAGAATTTAAGCCCTTCACGAACCATGGCAAAAATATTCCAGTTAGCCTTGCCTGATATCGGCTCAATATAGTTTCCGGTACGACCGTTAATATAGATAATGTCACCCTGACGGGTTGTAAGAAGAGAAACTGGAGCATACTCCTTCAAAATAAGGCGTTCCGCAAGAGTAGAGATACTTGCAGGAGACTCTTTCGATGGCTCCAAATTTTTTTTAGGATAACTGCGCTGAAACAGGCCGGAAAAAGTATCTGCAAAATCAACAAATTTAGAAACAGAGGTATTGGTCGTGCGTTGAAAAATATGTGCCGCGCCTTCAAACGGAATGAATAATTCAGTGTCGCCGTACATATTTTCTGCACTGCCAAGAAAGAGAAACCCTCCAGGATTCAAGCTGTAATGAAACAAGGGGACAAGCCTTTTCTGCAGTTCTGGTTCCAGATAAATGAGTAAATTTCGGCAAACAAGGATATCAAGTTTTGTGAACGGCGGATCCTTGATGAGGTTTTGAGGGGCAAAAACTATCTGTTCCCGGATACTTTTGTTAACTCGATACCCCTCTTCACTCTTGGTAAAAAATCGATGGAGCCGCTCTTCGGAAACATCGGCTACTATGTTCCGGGGATAGGAACCTTCACGAGCAATATCAATTGCATGTTTGTCGAGGTCTGTTGCAAAAATCTGAAGCGAATAATTTTTTGGAAGCTTTAAATCCTCTATCGCCTCCCTGAAAATAATTGCAAGAGAGTAGGCCTCCTCTCCAGTAGAGCAGCCAACTGACCATGCCCGCAAAACACCCCCTTCAGGGCGTGATGCAAGCAAAAGGGGAATGGAAGCACTCTTGAGCCTTTCCCATGCCGCAGGGTCACGGAAAAAACTTGTCACCCCTATGAGCAACTCATTAAAAAGCAATTCTGACTCTGTACTATTTTCCTGCAAAAAACGGACATAGTCATTAATACGCTCAATATTGTGAATGCCCATGCGTCGTTCAATACGGCGATAAATGGTACTTTTTTTGTACAGAGAGAAATCATGACCGGTCTGATGTCGCAAAATGAGCATGATTTTGTCGAACGCACTCTGCGTTTTATCCTGCAACGTGAGACTGGAACTGCTGCCCAGATGAGGGCGATGGTGAAAAAAGTTGATAATTTTCTCCGGTAACTCCTCCACAGGGGCAACCACATCGGCCAAGCCTGCATTGATGGCACTGCGAGGCATACCGTCAAACTTGCTTGTCAAAGGATCCTGTACAAAAGCACCACCTCCTATCTCCTTGATAGCCCTCAAGCCCAACATACCATCTGAACCCATCCCCGAAAGAATAACACCGATACTGAGCTCCATTAAATCATCAGCCAGTGAGCGGAAAAAATAGTCAATCGGCAGTCGCAGCCCCCTTGGTTTAACAGGGTCGAGCAAACGCAATACCCCATGAAAAAGTGTAAGATCCTTATTGGGCGGAATAATATAAACATGATTTTTTTTGACAACCAGATCATCCGTGATCTGCTCTACCGGCATGGGGGTCGAACGCTGGAGGAGTTCCGCCATAATGCCCTTGTGTGTCGGGTCAAGATGCTGGACAATAACAAACGCCATACCGGATGAAAGCGGAACGTTTTTCAAAAAGAGTTCCAATGCCTCAAGGCCACCAGCCGAAGCACCTATACCAATTATAGGAAAAAGAAGAGGCCTCTTATCCTTTACTGTATCAACAACTTTCGCAGGGGGAGCAACGTTCTTTGCGGAATGTTTCCTGCCTGGCTTTTGCTCTTCTTCCATAGCTTCAATACTTTGGTGTTTGCCGACTCTCAAAAGGCCAATACCTGTACCGATCTTCTGACAGGCCAAGCCACAAC
>CAIXCO010000209.1 GCA_903917955.1 uncultured Chlorobiaceae bacterium
ATTTTACATTCAGGAGTACACGAAAACATTTCCGAAGAGAATGGAGTGGTTGTTTTCGAAATGGACCTCAATTTTTCCGCCAATGATAACCAACGCAACCCTCGCCTTTCTCCGGGAGCTGAAGGAGCATAATGAGCGAGCCTGGTTCACGGAGCACAAGGGTGCCTGTCAGCAGGCATACAGCGAGATGCTTGGTACGGTGATTCACCTGCTTGTGGCAATTTCCGGATTCGACCCGGCTGTTGCTGCGGCGGGTCTTGATCCCAAGAGCTGTATCATGCGCATAAACCGGGATGTCAGGTTTTCAAAGGATAAGACTCCCTACAAGAGCAATTTCTTTGCTTTTATCAACCGTGGGGGCCGAAAGAGCCAGTGGGGCGGCTACTACCTCCATCTGGAGCCGGGTGCAACGTTTGCCGGTGGGGGAATTTACATGCCTGAGCCTGCTGTTCTGGAGCAGACAAGGCGGGAGATTGATGCTCATTTCGGTGAGTGGCAGTCAATCATTTCGCAAAAAGAGTTCTCTCTCCATTTTCCTGAGGGGGTTTTGCCTTCGGGAAAGCTGGTCAGACCACCGAAAGGTTATGAAAGTGCCAACCCGGCGGTGGAGTATCTCAAGTTCAAGGGGTACTATACCCAGCGCTTTTTCAGCGATGAGGAGGTTACTGATCCTGGATTTGTGGCGCAGCTTGCCAACACCTTCCGGGTGGTGCATCCTCTCGTCGAGTTTCTCAACGGGGCTTTGAGGGAGATATAACGAAGAACCAAACAGATGATTACCGACTACGAATGGCCTCTATGGCAACACACCTCACTCATCTGCGGCATTGACGAGGCGGGCCGGGGGCCTCTTGCGGGGCCTGTGGTGGCGGCGGCAGTGGTTTTTCCGCGCTGGTTCAGGCCGGATGGTACCCTGCTGGAGAGGGTGAATGATTCCAAGAAACTTTCGGCGGCAGAGAGGAGTGTGCTTGCGCCGGCAATCAGGGAGTCGGCGGCCTTCTGGGCGGTTGCGGTTGTGGATGCGGAGACGATTGACCAAATCAATATCCTCCAGGCGACCATGCTTGCCATGAACGAGGCGGTGGCTGCGTTGCCCGTGAGGCCGGAACTGCTTCTGGTGGATGGCAACAGGTTCCGCACAGAGCTCCAAATCCCTTATGAGACCATTGTAAAGGGTGACTCAAAGGTCTTTTCGATTGCGGCGGCATCGGTGCTGGCCAAAACAGACCGGGACGCGCTAATGGCAGCCTTCGCCCTGCACTACCCGCACTACGGTTTTGAGCGCCACGCGGGCTACGGTACCAGAGCGCATGTTGAGGCAATCGTGCAGTACGGTCGCTGCCCGATTCATCGCCGCAGCTTCAAACTCCGCCAACTGGGCGAAAAGCCATGAAGGAGCGCTACGACCCGCACCGGCTTGGCCTGGAGGGTGAGCAGATCGCTGCTGACTATCTGGTTAAAAAAGGGTACCGCATCATTGAGCGCAACTACCGCTTTCATCGCAATGAGATCGACATTATTGCCCTGCATGGCCGTACGCTCTGTTTTGTGGAGGTAAAAACTCGCCTCTCTTCGGCCAAGGGGCACCCGGCTGAGGCGGTGACACTTCAAAAACAGCATGAAATTATCAAGGCAGCTCGCGCTTACCTCGCCCTTTACGCCGACGGGGAGTGCGACTGCCGCTTCGATGTTGTAGCAATCCAGGTGCAACGTATGGAGCAACAACAC
>CAIXCO010000210.1 GCA_903917955.1 uncultured Chlorobiaceae bacterium
GATAATACCAAGCTTTTTAAAAACAGGAGCTATAACCTTGTTGCGGATATCGGACTGACGGGCACCCATCACTTTTTTATATCTGCAAAGTTACGAAAACTCCTCATAAAACACCTACGCCGAGTGGCAGCTCCCACCATTGCAGCAGCAACCGAGTTTGCCGGTACGGGCTTTTTCGAGCGACTCTTTTCCCTCCTTCCATGCAAACCAGGCAATACCAAGCGACCCGGCGGCGTCAACCATCCCGATATGAACGAGTTCATAGAGGAGACTGCTTGCAAGGAGCAGCACCGAGAGCAAAAGGCAGGTTTTTGTGCAATTGGCATCGGCGATAATCGCATCGGAATGCAAAGCATGGCCAACCTTCATTTTAGCGCTCATCAGCCACCACATTGTGGCAATCGACACAAGAGAGACCAGAATTCCGGGAACCGTTGTTACCGGATGGCTTCCCTGAAGGAGGTTAAGAATTGCGCCCAGAATCATACCTGCGACGAGAAGATAAAAGGCCCAGCCGGTAATCCGCAATGCCTGCCGTTCAAATTGATCGCGTGATGCAATCGGGCTTTTGCGCATTCTGAGCACCGCATGTACAATTCCCGCGCCGGAAATCACCTCAACAAGGCTGTCAACACCAAACCCAAGCAACGCAAGGGTGTCGTCGTTGAATCCGAACCAGATGCTGACGACCGCCTCGATGATATTGTATCCGACGGTCACCAGACCAAGAGCCAAAGCAAGATTCAAAAGTGAGAGTGTTGATTGAGCTTTCATAACGTGCATGTATTTCACAAAGAGAGTGTCGCCACGAAGTCACAAAAAAAAGATAACCAATTGTTCGACCTCTGCCGAACACAAAGAAGTACAAACATTTTTTACCTTGTCCGGCGGTTAAAGCCTTCAAATATCAACAGCGAAAACAAGGCTCTTTTTGGCCGGAATCCGGTTGAACTTATTGAAACAACCGAAGGACTTGTTCATGTCGTCACCTATCTGTACAACCAACTCTAACGGCGAGGAAGCACACCGCCACACCTGATTCTGTAGCACCACACCTCTGCCCAAGACTGAAGAGCTTCAAAAATTGCCCTTTGTATCATTTTTCATTACCTTCGCTTAAAAGATAAAGCAGGATAACCTGCCAAAAAATATTTCCCGTTGTTGACCTTTGACCCATTCAAATACCATGAGATTAGCCGTAAATATTGATCATATCGCCACCCTGCGCAACGCCCGTGGTGAACAGGAACCAGATCCTGTTGCTGCTGCCCTGCTTGCTGAAAAGTGTGGTGCTGCAGGCATTGTTTGCCACCTGCGTGAAGATCGCCGCCATATCAAAGACCTTGATCTTGCCCGACTCCGCCAAGCGGTGACCACAAAGCTTGACCTTGAGATGGCCATGACTGAGGAGTTGCAGCAGATTGCGCTGAAAACAAAGCCGGAACTCATCACCCTTGTGCCTGAAAAACGGGAGGAGCTTACCACCGAAGGGGGGTTCGACATCGCCCGCCACTTTGACGTGCTAAAACAATATCTGAAACCCTTCGCCCCTGCGGGCATAGAGGTGAGCCTTTTTATTGAGCCCGAGAAAAAGGCGATCGACCTTGCCCGCCAGGCGGGGGCCGACATGGTGGAGTTGCACACGGGCCTCTATGCCCTGAAAGAGAGGGGTGAGGAGCAGGCAAAAGAGCTGCAAAGAATCCGTGAGGCGGCCATCTACGCAAGAACTCTCGGGCTCAAGGTGGTTGCCGGCCACGGGCTCAACTATCTCAACATTGCGCCATTCAAAGATATTGCGGAGATAGAAGAGGTGAGCATCGGCCATGCCATTATTGCCCGTGCCGTGCTGACTGGCCTTGAAGAGGCGGTCAGGGAGATGCTCCGTATCATTCAATAGAACCAGCCATGCCAGAAACTACCAACAACCGCATTACCATCATCCTTGCAACCGCCAACCGCGACAAGGTCAAGGAGCTGCGTCCACTGCTTGAGAGTATCTCTCCCCTCTTCAATGTCGTTACGCTTCAGGAGCTTGGTGTAGAGGTGGAGATCGAAGAGACAGAGGAGACTCTGGAGGGGAATGCGCTGCTCAAGGCGAGGGCTATTTTCGACCTGCTTTCCGGTCGCTTTCCTTTCATGATTGCACTGGCAGACGATACCGGCCTGGAGGTGGAGGCGCTGCATGGAGCTCCAGGCGTCTACTCAGCGCGTTTCGCCCCTGTGGCGGATGGCCAGGCTCCGACCTATCAGGAGAACGTGCGTCATCTGCTGCACTGCATGGAGGGCATAACCAATCGGGAGGCCCGCTTCAGAACCGTTGTTGCTCTGAAAGGCACTCTCCCTTCCCCGGAGGGCAACTTTTCTTTTGAGCACACTGCGGAGGGAGTTGTCCCGGGCAGCATAACCTTGGCAGAACAGGGAGATGCCGGATTTGGTTATGACCCTCTCTTTTTGGTGCACCCTACTGCAAAAACCTAC
>CAIXCO010000211.1 GCA_903917955.1 uncultured Chlorobiaceae bacterium
ATTTTACATTCAGGAGTACACGAAAACATTTCCGAAGAGAATGGAGTGGTTGTTTTCGAAATGGACCTCAATTTTTCCGCCAATGATAACCAACGCAACCCTCGCCTTTCTCCGGGAGCTGAAGGAGCATAATGAGCGAGCATGGTTCACGGAGCACAAAGGTGACTATCAGCAGGCATACAGCGAGATGCTTGGTACGGTAGTTCAGCTTTTGGTGGCAATTTCCAGCTTTGATAAAAATATTGCCGCATCGGGTCTTGATCCCAAGAGCTGTATCATGCGCATCAACCGCGACATCCGGTTTTCAAAAGATAAATCTCCTTACAAGAGCAATTTTTTTGCCTTTATCAACCGTGGGGGACGAAAAAGTCAGTGGGGCGGCTACTACCTCCATCTGGAACCGGGTGCAACATTTGCCGGTGGGGGAATCTATATGCCTGAGCCTGCTGTTCTGGAGCAGACAAGGCGGGAGATTGATGCTCATTTCTCAGAGTGGCAGTCAATCATTTCGCAAAAAGAGTTTTCTCTCCATTTTCCGGAAGAAATCTTGCCCTCAGGGAAGCTGCTCAGGCCGCCGAAAGGGTATGAGGCTACCAACCCGGCGGTGGAGTATCTCAAGTTCAAGGGGTACTACACCCAGCGTTTTTTCAGCGATGAGGAGGTCACTGATCCCGGATTTGTAGCTGAGCTTGCCAACACCTTTCGGGCAGTACATCCCCTCGTCGAGTTTCTCAACGGGGCTTTAACGGAGAGAGAGTAACCAGGAAAAAAGATGAATACCGACTACGAATGGCCACTGTGGCAACAGACAACCCTGATCTGCGGCATTGACGAGGCGGGCCGGGGGCCTCTTGCGGGGCCCGTGGTGGCGGCGGCAGTGGTTTTTCCGCGCTGGTTCAGGCCGGATGGTACCCTGCTGGAGAGGGTGAATGATTCCAAGAAACTTTCGGCGGCAGAGAGGAGGTTGCTTGCTCCCGCAATCAGGGAGTCGGCGGCTTTCTGGGCGGTTGCGGTTGTGGATGCGAAGACGATTGACCAAATCAATATCCTCCAGGCAACCATGCTTGCCATGAACGAAGCGGTGGCTGCGTTGCCCGTGAGGCCGGAACTGCTTCTGGTAGATGGCAACAGGTTCCGCACAGAACTCCAAATCCCTTATGAGACCATTGTAAAGGGTGACTCAAAGGCCTTTTCAATTGCGGCGGCATCAGTGCTGGCCAAAACAGAGCGGGACGCGCTAATGGCAGCCTTCGCCCTGCACTACCCGCATTACGGTTTTGAGCGCCACGCGGGCTACGGCACCAGAACCCATGTTGAGGCAATCATGCAGTACGGTCGCTGCCCGATTCATCGCCGCAGCTTTAAACTCCGCCAACTCGGCGAAAAGCCATGAAGGAGCGCTACGACCCGCACCGGCTTGGCTTGGAGGGTGAGCAGATCGCTGCTGACTATCTGGTTAAAAAAGGGTATCGCATCATTGAGCGCAACTACCGCTTCCATCGCAATGAGATAGACATTATTGCCCTGCATGGCCGAACGCTCTGTTTTGTGGAGGTAAAAACTCGCCTCTCTTCGGCCAAGGGGCATCCGGCTGAGGCGGTGACACTTCAAAAACAGCATGAAATTATCAAGGCAGCTCGCGCTTACCTCGCCCTTTACGCCGACGGGGAGTGCGACTGCCGCTTCGATGTTGTAGCAATCCAGGTGCAACGTATGGAGCAACAACAC
>CAIXCO010000212.1 GCA_903917955.1 uncultured Chlorobiaceae bacterium
GGAGATGCGGTTACGCACCAGACGGCGATCGGTCTCAATCTGGGTTTCGCCCGGCCCCTTGTTGCCGATTCCCCCCTTCTGTTTCGAAAGGTGGGTCCACTGCCCGGAGAGACGCGGCAGCATATATTCAAGCTGGGCCAGCTCCACCTGCATCTTTGCCTGGGCCGACTGCGCCCTGATGGCAAAAATCTGCAAAATGAGGCCGGTACGGTCAATCACCTTGCACTCCAGCGTCTTTTCAAGGTTTCTGGCCTGGGCAGGAGTGAGATCATCATCAAAAATGACGAGATCAATCTCCTTCTCCTTGACAAAAATGACAAGCTCCTCAACCTTCCCTTTTCCGATACAGTAGGCAGGGTCACGCAGTTTTTTGTCCTGTATGAACGACTCCACCACATCCGCTCCAGCGGTATCGGCAAGAAAAGCAAGCTCATCGAGGTACTCCTCAACAAGGGTACGCGGTGTTTCGGGGGGGGAACAGAGGCCAACCAGAATGGCCTTTTCCCTTCTGTTTTCAGGGGGAACAATATTCAAAGGTACAGTAATAGATTACGTAAATATTTGAATGATAAAGAGCTGCAACTTGGCATGTTGCTATATTACAACCATTGTTTTATCTTGACAGCACATTGTTACAAACGTACCTCTTCGTCAAAAAGGTACACATTTTTGCTTTCACCCCATACCATAAACGGGCAAAAAAGCGGTGAAGAGTAGATGAGGCTCAATAAAGCGCATATCAGATGAATCAGAACGATAACCGAAAGAGTGCCGAGCGGGAACATGAAAAGGTGATAACACTTGAAGAGGCCTACAGCTACTGTCGGCAAATTTCAAAAGATCATGCAAAAACCTTCTATCTTGCAAGCATGTTTCTGCCAAAAAAACAGCAGAAACCCATTTTTGCCATCTACGCCCTTCTACGCACCGTCGATGACACTGTTGATCTGGCCGAGGTGAAACTGAGTAACGGCCTCATTACGAATAACGAGATTCAGAGGATGCTTGACGGATGGAAATTGAAGCTTCTCGGCTGCTACGCCGGAAAAACCGACAATGATCCCATCATGATGGCTTGGCACGACACGCTGAAAAGCCATTCTATCCCGATAGAGCTTCCGCTCGACCTGATGGATGGTGTTGCCATGGATATCGAGTTCAAACCCTTCGAAACCTTTGACCAGCTCTACGTCTACTGCTACAAGGTGGCCGCCGTAGTCGGGCTGATGACCTCCGAAATTTTCGGCTACAGCGACAAGCAGGCGCTCGAACACGCCATAGAACTCGGCATTGCCATGCAGTTGACCAACATCCTGCGTGACGTCGGCGAAGATGTTGACCGGGGCAGAATCTACCTGCCGCTGGAAGATCTGCGCCGTTTCAACTATTCGAGTGAAGAGTTGATGCAGAAAACCATGAACGACAACTTCCTCAATCTGATGAAGTTTCAGGTCGAACGGGCAAGAGGCTACTACCGCTCCTCCGAAAAAGGGATTCCCATGCTTGAAAAACGGAGCCGCTTTGGAGTCGCCATCAGCAGCGTCAACTACGGCAATATTTTAACCGCCATTGAGAAAAACCAGTACGACGTCTTTTCTAAAAGGGCCTATCGCTCTTTTTTCCAGAAAATCAGCACAATTCCCTACGTCTGGTATAAAACCCGTACCTGTTCCTGACGGGCTGGGGCATTGAGGCTCACCATATTTTTTAACTTACTGAATTTCATAGGCCGACGACCATCATGCAGAAAGAGAACGAACCGAACAAGAATATCCCTGAACAGCCAGCCCAGATTTCGCTGAACGACCAGATGCAGCGCCGTCTTGAAGAGCGCCTGCAGCTTATGGCGGCGGGAGTCAACCCCTACCCTACCCACTTTGAGGTCACCCACTCCTCGGGTGAAATCATAGCAAATTTTGTAGAAGAGGCCAAAACACCTGTCTCGGTGGCCGGACGCATCATGACCATCCGTAAGATGGGCAAAGCCTCCTTTTTCCACCTCCAGGACTCCGCAGGCCGAATCCAGATCTACATGAAAAAGGATGAGGTGGGAGACGCCACCTACGACACCTTCAAACTGCTCGACATCGGCGATATCATCGGCGTCAAGGGCTTTACCTTCAAAACCAGAACTGGCGAAATCTCCGTTCATGCCGAATCGCTGGAGCTGCTCACCAAATCGCTGCGCCCCATACCCGTCGCCAAGGAGAAAGAGGTTGATGGCGAAAAGGTCGTTTTTGATGCCTTCAGCGACAAGGAGCTTCGTTACCGCCAGCGCTATGTTGACCTCATCGTCAACCCGGAGGTCAAAGAGACCTTTATCAAGCGGAGCGCCATCGTCTCCTTCATGCGCAACACGTTTACCGGCAACGGGTGGCTCGAAGTTGAAACCCCGATTTTGCAACCCATCTACGGCGGAGCCGCTGCCCGCCCCTTCACCACGCACCACAATGCGCTCGACATGCAGCTCTACCTGCGCATTGCCAACGAACTCTACCTCAAACGGCTCATCGTCGGAGGTTTTGATGGCGTCTTTGAGTTTGCCAAAGATTTCCGCAACGAGGGAATCGACCGTTTTCACAACCCCGAATTTACCCAGGTTGAACTCTACGTTGCCTACAAGGATTACAACTGGATGATGAAGATGGTCGAAGAGCTCTTCAGCCAGACCGCCCTCGCAGTAAACAAGAGCGAAGTGACCACCTTTCTCGGCAACGAAATCAGCCTCAAGCCACCCTTCCGTCGCCTGAGCATTATCGACGCCATTACGGAATACACCGGCAAAAATATTGCTGGCCAAACCGAAGAGCAACTGCGCTACACCGCCAAGGATCTCGGCCTCGAACTTGATCCAAAAATCAGCAGCGGCAAAATTATTGACGAAATTTTCGGTGAATTTGTGGAGCCAAAGCTCATTCAGCCAACCTTCATCATCGACTACCCCACCGAGATGTCGCCCCTTGCCAAGGAGCACCCTTCGCAGCCCGGCATTGTTGAGCGCTTTGAGCTGATCATCGGCGGCAAAGAGGTCTGCAACTCCTTCTCCGAACTGAACGACCCCGTCATCCAGCGCGAAAGGCTCGAATCGCAGTCCCGGTTACGGCAGCGCGGCGACGAAGAGGCGATGATTGTGGACGAAGACTTCCTCCGCGCCATCGAATACGGTATGCCTCCATGCGCAGGCATTGGCATTGGCATTGATCGTCTGGTGATGATTCTGACCGGGCAGGACTCCATCAGGGAGGTCATCTTCTTTCCGCATTTGAAACCGGAGTAGGCGCATGAAACTTGATCTGAGCAGCCTTATAAAAGCGATTGCCTCACTCGAAAAGTCGATCAACAGTTATCAGGTATGTGCCGCAAACAGCACACTGACCAAAGAGGATATTGAGACCATCAAGGCCGGAGTGATACAGAACTTTGAAGTTGCCTATGAGCAGTGCTGGAAGTTTATGAAACGCTGGATTGAGCAGAATGTCAGTGCCAGTGTGGTCGATGGGGTGACTCGCCGTGAGTTGTTCAGAGTCAGTGCCGAGAACCGGCTTCTTGATGACGTTTCAATATGGATGGAGTTTCATCAGTCGAGAAACCTCACCTCTCACACTTATGATTCCAATAATGCCGACTATGCCTTTGGTTCAGCATTACGTTTTATTGGTGCAGCCAAAGAGTTTGTTGCGCGACTGGAGAGCAGGAATGATTGATGTTGCACCGGAGCATCTTGAAATGGTGCTCGCTCTCCTTTCGAACTACCTTCCTGAAGGTGAAGTGCGGGTATTTGGCTCGCGCTTCAGCGGAACCGCAAAACCTTATTCCGATCTTGACCTGGCAGTTGTCGGGCAAAACAGGCTCGACTGGCGCGTTCTTGCCGAGCTGAAAGAGGCCTTTCAGGAGTCGGAACTCCCCTTCCGGGTCGATCTGCTCGACTGGAATGCAATTTCGGATGAATTTCGTGCCGTTATCGAAAAGAGCGGGTATGAGGTGATTTCCGGGAGGCAGGATGGTTTGGGCGTTTGATACCGGAAGAGGGTGCTTTTTTTGCCGTAATAGTGTACCTTACGGGATGATGCTTTTGTGCGAAACAAGTGTGCACTGAGAACCAATGAAAAAACGCCTTGATCATGAATACCGCCACGTTTGAAAGCAAATTGCTGCCGGACGGTCATCTCTATTGTCCAAAGGAATTTGGTCAAAAGAAAAATGTCCGGTTCAAGGTGATTGTCATCTTTGATGAGAGAAATGAAACAGAAGCCTCTGAATTCGACACAGAGCTTGCGGCTCTCAACGATAATGCAACGGAGTTTCTTTCCAGAGAAGAACTCAGTTACTATTTGGGTCTGAAGGAGTTATGAAAACCTTTCAATGTGCTCAGATATGGCTGGTAAATTTTGATCCAAGCTTTGGACACGAATACCAGAAAATCCGGCCCGCTCTTATTATTCAGCACGAGGATTATATTGCATCAGGAAATTTACTGACGGTTATTCCGATTTCATCGCAAATAGTCAATCCGTCGGAACTTGATATTCTGATAACAGCAAATTCCCAGAACAGACTCATGAAAAATTCTCTTCTCAAAATGAAACAGATCAGTTCTTTCGACAAAAAACGATTTATCAAACTTATCGGAAGAGCTGACTCAGAGATAATGGCGAAAATGAACAGCCATCTGCAGCGTTTTATTTGTGGGAAATAGCGCATTTGTTCCAGCTCTTCATCAGGTCAGTGCCGGCATATCTTACAGATCATTGAACATCGCGACGATAGGTTCCAAGCTTTTTTTTACAGATTGCCAGTATGCGGCCAAACGGTTAAGCTACCGAGCGGAAAGCTGAAGGCATGCAGTGCCTGTGATGAGCGGTTTTTTGGCTCCAAACGTCGGCCCACCTTCGGTGGACGTTTCTGTAGTCGGTTGTAACCAGAACATTTTGGCGTGCGGTGGTTCGTCCCTCACCTCCGCTCACCAAAATGTTGGTACTGCCCTCTCGCTCAAAGCAAAGCCGGAATGAGCTGCCAACTGACTACGGGACGAAAACCAGGCGGAAGCCAACGCCGTTGCACCGGTAGTCGGGGGAGCAGTTGTCCCGAGCAGCCGACCGACAAATCTCGGCATTGAAGTTCCAGCTCCCGCCACGAAGCACACGGTACGAACCCGTTACTGGCCCTACAGGATTAATAACCGTACCTTTCGCTTTACAGTCATCATAATAGGTTCCACCATACCAGTCGTTGCACCACTCAAGGACATTGCCGTGCATGTTGTACAATCCCCACGCATTGGGGGCAAAACTGTTTACCGCAACAGTGTTCTGCCGATACACTCCTTTCGGATTGTTGTTGTAGGGATAGTTGCCGTCATAGTTTGCCTGATCGGTCGTCAAGTTATTGCCACTATTAAACGGTGTTGTCGTACCTGCACGGCAAGCATATTCACGCTCGGCTTCGGTTGGCAAGCGAAACTTCTTCCCAGTTTGTTTCGACAACCATGCACAATACCCTACAGCATCATTCCAGCTCACGTGCAATACAGGATGGTTCTCTTCAAGCCGAAACCAGCGACGCCAAGGATCCCACCAACGACCCGATACTCCATCACGCCAGTTTACCCCTTCCCCCTTTTTTGACAACAATCTCATTATTATAATACTGAAACCATCTTTTTCAGCATCGGTCTGATACCCAGTCGCGTCTACAAATTTCCTGAATTCACCAACCGTCACCGCATATTTCCCCATATAAAAATCACTCAGCTTCACCTGATGCTGGGTCTCGCTATACTCAACCCCTAATTCCTGATAAACGGCTTTAACTTCAGCTCTTCCAACCTCACCCTCAGGGCTCCCCATCGTAAACTCCCCGCCGCGAATCAAAACAAAATTGGCAGGATTAAACAAAGGCCCTGAATCGGTACAGGCACTGAGAAAGCAGAACAAACTGACACCAATCAGCAAGAAGCTTTTGTTACGCACCACCCCTGCATAAAACGCCTTGACAATCTGCCGCAACGCAAAAGCGCTTTGCTTGAGCGCTGCCGCATAGCCGCTCTCAAGCACCCTGCTACCGCTCGACAACGTAACTCCGTCTCGAATCGTCTTTGGTTTCATCTTTTGCCCTTGGTTATGGACTCTCGTGAAAATTCAAAGCAGTTAATGAGCAATTTAGCGCTTATGAAGTGGTTTCACAAAAAGGTGTTGACGGCAGATGTAATTCTGCCTTTTTTCCGGATTCTTTTTTTTAGGCAAAATTGCCGAAGCGAGAGAACCATGTTGTCGATGGTGTAATACTATTTGGTAAACAATATTATTTTTGGTAAGGTATTCTTACTCCATTACTATTTTGACGTGAATGCCATGTTAGCCAAACTTACCAGCAAAAATCAGTTGACCTTGCCAAAGTCTATTGTAACCTCAATTCCTGAAACAGATTACTTTGAAGTGGAAGTTGAGAATGGTCGCATCATGCTTACGCCTGTGCGTATGCAGCAAGCAGATGCCGTGCGTGCCAAATTAGAAGCTTTGGGTATTAATGACAAGGATGTTCTGGATGCAATAGAGTGGGCAAGAAAAAGTAAGCCGTGAGCTATCGCATCGTGCTTGATACGAACTGCATTATTTCTGCATTGATATTTTCACGCCAGAAAATGGCATGGCTGCGTCACAACTGGCAGTCCGGGGCGATCATCCCATTAGTCAGCAAGAAAACGGCCAGCGAACTACTGAAAGTGTTGGCCTATCCAAAATTCAAGCTCACAAAAACGGAGCAGTTGTTATTACTGGCTGATTTTCTGCCTTACGCTGAAACGGTCACTTCGCTTGAAGTGCCACTTAACTTGCCAGTAATCAGAGATACAGCAGATCAAATGTTCATAACGTTAGCCGTAGTTGGCAAGGCGGATGCTTTAGTGACTGGTGATAACGACCTGCTTGTTTTTAAGAATGTCTTTAAAACTCCGCCAATTATGTCGCTCAGTGAATTTGAGCAATGGCAAAAAAGCCAAAAAGGGTGATTTTGCTGGTTGTGTTCATGCTTTTTTGATGATATTTGCGGAAACCGACCCGCAAACAAAACAGATAGCAGGGTTTCCAAACGCATTTATTGCCGCCGACAACATTGAATATCCCTGGAAACACACAATCCCGATCTGGATGTTTGGGTTTTTATACTAACCCGCAGTCAATCTCCCCCATAATCCTGGCCGTTTCCGTCAGCGCTACGATGATGCGCTGGTAGTGGCGGACATCTTCGAAGCTGAGTTCACTCCCCTTCCGGTCTTTGAGCCACTTTTGTGCGGGCTGGTATCCTCCGATGTAGAATTCCCATGCGACTGATGACACGCCATCGAAATATTGGGTTTCGTTGATGTACACTTTGGCGTCCTGATAGTGCAGTTTACCCACGATGTTGTCGCCGCTGACGGGATAGCTGGTCAAACGCTGCTCAAC
>CAIXCO010000213.1 GCA_903917955.1 uncultured Chlorobiaceae bacterium
CAGGCGAAGAGTCTATTTCGTCACGAACCGTTCAGGCAATTGCAAAAGAGGGCAGAAAATATGGCGTGGGATTGCTGCTTGTGACCCAGCGGCCATCAGAATTGGATGAAACCGTGTTGAGCCAGTGCGGAACCATGATCGCCCTCAGAATGACAAACACCCGGGATAAAGGGCATGTTTCATCAGCAATGCAGGATGAGTTACGAGAAATGACCGAGGTACTGTCGAGCCTTCGAACCGGTGAATCACATTGCCAATCATTTACCCAAGGAGGCGACAATGCCAATCCCTGAAATCATGGAACCGGTGGCATCAACGAACATCACTGCCGTCGGTTACGATGCCGAAAATCTGACGGTGTATATTCAATTTCTTGACGGTTCAGCATACGCCTACAAAGGTGTTCAGGAGCATAAGTTTGAGAATTTGAAAACCGCCCCGTCAGTGGGCTCCTACTTCAACAGGAACTACAAAAACGTTTATCCTTACGAGCGGGCGTAGGCGGTCAAACCCTGATTACCCTCCTTTACTGAGTATAGTTTTACTTCAGCTCAGTACCGCAATACCCTTTCGATCGATCACATCCAATAAACGCTTGGCAGCTCCACCAGGCTTTTTTACCCCTTGCTCCCACTGCTGAACGGTCGTTTTTCCAATCCCGAGCATCAAAGCAAAAACAGGCTGGCTGAGATGGTTTGTTGTCCGAATGCGACGGATGTCCTCCGGGAGAAAAACCTTTTTTTCCGGCAAACAAAGCGATTCTACTGTACGCATCGTTACTTCATCCATTGCTCCGACCTCAAAAAGGTCTTTGGCCATATCATGGGCTATATCAAGAATCTTGCTCATGAGCTGTTACCTCCCTGTATTTCATTGTCGATAAAAGTGCCTGTAACTGTTTGTCTGTTGCACTTAAAAAGTCTTTTGCTGTAAGTTGAAGCGCAGTTTTTTCTTTGTTTGAGATGTTAGACTTCTCGTTTTTAGCAAAAGCATAGAGAAAAACCACCCTGCTCCCATCGCTCTTCCGGTATCCGATAATGAAGCGGTAACCGGAACGTTTGCCGCCGCCATCCCGATGAATTCGCTTTTTGAATAAACACCCACCAAGAGAGCCTTCAACATGCCCTGCGACAACATCCTTAGCGGCTGACCACAAAACAGAGTCAGAAAGCTCCTCATCGTCCGCCCAACGGGAAAACCATTTATTGGTAAAAACTCTCATGCCAGCCAAGATATCACTAAGTGATACACTTTGCAACAAGATTTATTACACCAGCAACCATTTCCAAAACCAACTTTCATTACAAGCGCGGTATCTCGTTATAGGTCTTTATAAAAAGCATTTAGCATAAAAAATGAGCCATAGAGCTTGCCTGAGCCCCCCTTTATTCACTTGAGTTTGTAACGACGCATAACTCCGAACGGCATCCTGGCAAGAAACGCTGATGCGCAAAATACCTGAATTATTTTGTATTAAGGGAGATTGTTGATATTATTAGAGTGTTTTGGATTGATTATTACGCATCGCTGCGCGTACACTCTCTGCGCGATGAACGTTACCGGAACACAACCTATGGATACGCCAAACGACCAGTATGACAGCCCGTGGAAAAGGGCCGTTGAGAACTACTTCTCAGAGTTTATGGAGTTCTATTTCCCAGATGCCCATGCTGAAATAGATTGGTCAAAGGAACATGTTTTTCTGGATCAGGAGCTGCAGGCCGTAGTTCAGGATGCCGAATTGGGCAAGCGCTTTGTTGACAAGCTGGTCAGGGTGAATGTGTTGAATGGTGACGAGAAGTGGATATACGTTCATGTTGAAGTACAGGGTACAAAGCAAGCTGAGTTTGCCGAACGGATGTTTGTTTACAATTACCGTATTTTCGACCGATACAAGCGGCCTGTTGCCAGTCTGGCAGTGCTTGCGGATAAACACAAGCAGTGGAAACCCACCTCTTATAGTTTTTCCGTGCTGGGCTGCAAACTCTCTTTTGAGTTCCCGGTTGCCAAGCTGACCGATTACGAAAAGCGTCTGGATGAGCTGCTGGTATCAGATAACGCTTTTGGATGGATTACGGCAGCTCATATCCTGACCCAAAAAACCAGAACGCAGCATCAGGAACGCTACGAGGCAAAACTCCGCCTGGTGCGCATACTCTATCAGCATCGCTGGGATAAACAACGCATCATTGATTTGTTGTATATTGTAGATTGGTTAATGCAACTGCCCGAATGGTTGAACAGCCGGGTTTGGCAAGAACTTGAAACAATTGAGGAGAAAGAGAAGATGGAATACATTACAAGCATAGAACGAATTGGCATTGTCAAGGGTGAAGCAAGGATACTGAAAAGGCAGCTTGAACGCCGCTTTGGCCTGTTGCCCGAGTGGGCTTCAGAGAAGTTGAAAAGTGCCAAAACGAAGGAGCTGGAAGCTTGGAGTGATGCTATTTTTACAGCCCCGACTATAGAAGATGTTTTCAAAAAATCGAAACTGTCAAAAAAGAGCTGAGATTCACGACATGCTCTGGCGGGAGGCTAAAACAGAGCTCCGAAAACGATTCGAATGAAAATCAGGCAGCTCCCGCCGCACTGGATAATTTGAATGTTTGGATATCACCGAATATTCACAGCCCAGGCTACACCGCAACCCAAAGCGCCAGCAGCCGACAACAAAACAACAAGCACAACAGAACAACCCCGAGTTGTTCGATAATAAACCCGGTTGTACAGCGCCTTCTTGGGATTGGTTATCCAGCCATAACCGCGAGGAGCCTTGAGGCCCAGAGACTGGCGGGCGTACCGCTTCCACGACGTGCGGGCAGCAATGCGCTTTTTAAGCGACGGTACTCTAAAACCAACTTTCATGGCAACCGGGTTATCTCGTTATAAATTTTGATAATATCGTTTAATCTTCTGCGCCATCAACGATCTACGAACTCCTAAAAAAACCTCGTAATCCTCTAACGTCATCTCATAAATATTACCGGGGATGCAGTTGGCCTCAAGGTTTGCTTCAAAATCCGAAAGAGTATCAATCCCGTTAAAAGCAAGCTTCCCGCTTTGACATTGCTCACGGATTTGACCGATAGAGTCTGCCGGAGAGCGCTTCCCTACCTTGATGTTAATCTCCTGTTGAACATAGACATAGTTCGCTACCTGATTATACTGGCTCTGGCTGATACCATTTTCCTTCAAATACTGCCGGGGAAAAATATGATGGATATCCCCGCTGTGTTCGATTATCTCCTTCACACTGATGTCCCGAGATAGAAATCCTTTGTCATTGAACTTTGCCTGCGCTGCCCAAAACACATGAAGCGCAGGCGAACTACTTCCTGAGGTTGCAAACCATCTCCTCGCGTATCGTTCTATCAGTGCATCTTCCGTCCTGATAACTTTCAGATGCAGGAAAAACATGGTACCTGGAGTATCAATTCTCGCTCCTCTCGGCATGTCGCCTCCTCACATGTTATGCTGTCTGAACCTACTGCGAACAATGTCCGCAAAGGAGGGGCTGAAGCACCAATGAATTTATTACACCAAAAAGGCTTTACTCTTATTCACTGTTCCTTAAATCGCGTTCTCTTCGTTCTTTCATCACGTACTCAGCAGCCCATCCGAGTGCATCTAAAACTTCGGCAATGGAATGATGAGACATTAGAGTTATATCGCTCAGTTCATAGACATAACGCCACTTTACAAAAGGGGTCTCGCCTATGTTCTCCAAGGCCTCAACAAAAATTTCTATCTGTCTTTTATGCACATTCCATTGTGGAGCTTTTGTAGGACTACGAAACATCCCTACAATTAACTGCTGGTACTGAGGAGTAATCTGTTTCCATAAATCGAGAAGCCCATGACCAAAATTCTTTTTAACGGAAGGTTTATTGCTATCTGCCCTTTCGAGCATAAGAAAAAACTTCAGAAAAAGCTCGATAGAAAAACTCGAACAAACAATTGCTGGAAACGTAAATTCCAGCCTATCAGTTTTCTTGGCATGTTCACTAACCAACAAACCTGAATGTGCATACGCCGTTGCAATGCTAAAAAGTGCTTTGTAGTCGGTATGAGCATCTTCTGGAAGTAAAACTAATACCGGAATAGCTGGTTTTGAGATCATAAAAACAACTCTTTGAATAATTCCGTGGTAGTCATCAACATATATTACGCCACAAGCCCATTCGCAATTGAGCTTGTCATTCTTATGCGTGGGCTTGGCGGCAACAAATTTTTTATCGGTAAAAGCAGCAGGTTCGGAATTTACAAAACGTACAGCCAGTCACGCTCTACAGCCTTTTGCCGTAACTTTTTAGCTAATTTTTCAGATTGAGGATATGAATAGTCTGAAAAATCGATTAGAGCATGTTCGGGAAACGGTGCCAGATCGGATAAAACAGGCAGGCTTAACTCATTACATTCCTTGACACTGACAGCCAAAACACCTGTTGAACTTTTTAGCAGCTTTTTGGTATAGTGCTCGTAAGCTTTCTCCGCAGTAATCATATCGTTATCGTATACGGAAAGCTTTTTATCATCCTTGATTGTAGGGCGGAATGCCTGGGAAGTTATCTGGCCTTGCTTGATAAAGCTTGGATGAATCTGGCGAAGCATCAATGTAGCGTCATTCATACCTCAGCCTCCGATAGTGTCTTGAGTTCCTGATTCAGCAACACACAATCATCGGGCTTGTTAAAATCAAGAGACTTTATGATTTCGTCATCATTACTCATGTTCAGGGCATGAAACTCACCCTGACGGGTATCAATATTTACAGCAAGAGTTATTTCATAACCATTCAGGGCCCATTCAATTTGAACTCCTCCTTCGGGTGTCGGATAAATGCATGGCACAGGCAACTCATCCGAGTAATAGGTTTCAAAATAGCCGACAAGCCAGTCCAACCCCTCTTTACCCGGAGCAACACCTTCACCATCAAGCCAGCCATTCTCCAAAGAGCGCAGTTCATCCAACTGAACCAACACGTCGTTAGCATCCAGCAAGCTGATATGCTCGACAGAATCAATGCTTTGAAGCCGATTATTGCGATTAAACCTGCCTATCCCCTGCAACATCACGATACCACCATTACCATAACGCATGAAGGCCTCCTTAACGATGTCACAATGTTGCGGTGAAATTGGCACACTCACTGTAGGACCACTGATAATGTGCAAATCAAACGTCATTTTCGCCTGATCGGCAGCAGGTATTGAGCCTCTCAGGGTAATCTCCTCAGTAAGCTCCAACACATTGGAAGAGGCAAGCAATAATTTTCTGCGAGTAGTTTTGTTAAGTCGAGCCGGTTGAGCTGTATCCGCAGGATTCAACTCAAGTGACTCGCCATCTCTGAGACTTCTGCCTATTCGATCAAAATAACAAAGAAGATTTTCAGGCAAATACTCCTTGATATCCCGATTTTGTTCGGCAGCATTAACTGCGTTAACTATCGAATTTTTAGCCTGGTGAAAGTAATGGGCATTATCAGAAGGAAAACGATCCAGATTTGTTCCCGCAAGCGTGAAGAACAAAGCTATTTTTGGGATGGCACTTCCCTCTTCAATACCTGTCAGCTTGAGAGAGACACCGTTGGTAAAACCACGAGGAATTCGTTTCCTGTCGGGGTGTTCTTGCATGTACCCCCATTTGGCGGTTTCAACAAGCATTTCTTCCAGAACAGCCAAATCCCTGAGAACCTCAAGAGGAATGGCATGTCCCGAAAATCGTTCACCAACGAGCCGGGGGCTAAGGAATTCAATGTTGTTCAACGTGCTGCTCATTTCGCTCTATTGTTGGTTAGAAGTCAATATAAACAACATGAACAAAATAAAGCCATAAAGGCGCATATCCGCGTCTCTCCATTCGAACCATGATCAAGGGGCAAACGTTCTTTACTGAGATCCGCGCCATCACTATTCGGCAAAGGTGCCAAAGCAAAAGATCTGGAAGCTTGGGCTGATGCTTTTTTCACAGCCCCGACTCTGGAAGCTGTTTTCAAAAAATCGGATGTGTCATAAATAGAGCTGAGATTCACGCCAGGCTCTGGCGGTCGCTGCTCTTTGCCCTGAATGTGATAGCCGCCGGGTAGATTATTCGCTTTCACTGGCCTCGGGGTTCTTCTCCTGATAATGTCGTACAAATTGAAGCGTTGAAAATCCTGGCCTGATGATTTCAGCACTATCATGAACCGCCTTGTCTTTCAAGATTGCTGGATTCAGCACCTCAAAGCGCTCTTCGACAGGATGAAACTCAGTTTTGATGTTGGATAGAGTGGGAAACTGTACCTTTATTTTTCTTCCCTGATCGTTCCCCCTTGACTGTTTGCCTGTAATGAACGATATTAAGGCAGCTCATCTACCATGTGTGGAAGGAGTAACGAGGCCGTCCTTCGGGGCGGCTTCAGCATTTTCAGCTCTTTTTCCGCTGATATTCTTCATATTCCTTCGGCAATTTCCTTTGCTGATGCGGCTGCTCAACCAAGTAGGCCGTCCATGGAAGGATGTAGTCACCACGCTCTGCAAGGACAACCAGATAGTTCTCCGGCACAAGCCATAAACAAATTCTTTCTTCGCGTCCGCGCTGATTTCGCCAAACCTTTATGGCTGAATCAGTATCATGCTCAATTACCTGCTTCGGCCAGCGAATACGTTCGCACCTTCTGAAATCGGGAAGTCGATCATCTTCGTTTTTTCCCTCCGAGATTATATGCCAAAACGTGGCTTCCTTGCCTCGGCTCAGCGGGTAACGCTTCAAGCCAAGCCGTCGGCCTTGAAAAACCGGTTTACTGTCAATAAAATCCTGCCTGAACCATGTATAAAGGGCATCCAGATACCGATTCGAATTATATTTGAATTCATACTCTATCCTTCCTCAATTTCAATCGCTGGCTACTCATGCTTTCAATAAGACCGGCGGCTTTCATCACAGATTCCATGCTGATGGTGGGTATGTCTGCATGATCGTTAACAAACTGTGACAGGTATTCGGGTGATGTGGTCTGAATACCCTGACGCTGGCCACCTAAAGTGTACCCGTTTGAACCGCTCAAAGACAAGCAGTTTTTCAGCTCTTTCACCCTGGAAGGGCATACCTTGTCCTGGATCCATGGGGCTGATTTTGCTCCCAAGTTTCTGAGAGAGCAGGTTGCCACACTTTCTTACCGTTCTCCCAGTGCCATCAACCTGTACTGATGGCTTTCAGGGTGGCATGATTGTGCAAAAATGTGCTGTGCCGTGTGCTCTTTTTTTGGAAATTTTTTGTTATCTCTATGATTGATATGGAGCACGCAAACATTTCTGGCGATATTTGCAACCATCCAGCCGGTTAATGGCACCTGTACATAAGGGAGCCCCGGTGTTCTATGCGACTCAATAAAAGATAATGCAACAACAAGTTAACGCAGACATCAATGTCATCGGCAGCATCCCTGATTTCCGGCTGATTGAGGTTGCATTGGCACAATTTGCCAAAGGAAAGGGTCGTCTTGATCTCAAGGAGTTGCTGGTGACCAACAACGCCTTCGACTTTCGCACGGAGAGCACTCGTAAGCGCTTTCTTGCCGCAGTGGAGCGTACCATTCTGGTTTTTGCCAGTGAACGGCACCGGCAGTTGATGGTGGCGCTCTTTAATGCTCCCGGTCTGGAAGCTCTGAAACGGTGGGCAATTTTTTTGCAGTTGCTTGCCGGGAACGATCTCTTCCGGATTCTTACCAAAGAGGTTTATCTGAAGGTCTACTTCTCCGGTCGGACAACGATTGCCGGGGATGAGGTTTTTGCATACTTGAAGGATCGCCAGGTTCACTCCTCGCCGTTTAAAAATTTTTCAGATTCCACTCTTGAAAAAATTGGCTCCAAGTACCTCACCATTCTCAAAAAGCTTGGAATGGTTGAGGGTAAAGTAAAAAAACGGTTGGTCAATATCAGGCTTTCTGAGGATGAACTTATTTTCTTTGTGTATGTTATCCTCAGTATGGATGACTCCAGCACCGATATTCTGAAATCACCTTTTCGAGAGTTCTTGTTTCTTGAACAAGAGGAGCTGATCAGGGCGCTGAAAAATATCAGCTTCATGCCCTTTCTTGATATCGCCTCTACCGGGGAGGCATTGACTGTGCAGTTAAAATTGTCACCACAGGAGCTTGTTGATGCCATTTCTCACTGAACAAAAGCAGAAATTCGATGATCTTCGTGTGGTTTTACACGAAGATAACCGGACGCAACTGAAGCGAACGGCAAACGGTGGAAACACTGTTCTGTTTGTCTATCCCCCGGCAGAGGAAGAGGAGTATATCGCCAGGGCGAGAGAGCTTTATCCCGATGGTTATTTTATTGATGTCACTGAGCTGTTTGTCAAAAGCATTGAGCTGCTTGGTGATGAATACAACGGTTTCTCGAAAGAGTGTCAGCCGCTGGAGGGCTTCACGTCATTTTATAACGATTACAGCAGCACCTCATTCAAAGCCTTCACAAACGAATACCCAAACTGCCTCTTCTCCCTGATTGTCACAGAGATATGCCAGGCAAGCCAGGCGGAGAAAACGGCCTTCCTTGTTCACACCGGTGCTCTTGAAGGTACCGGCATTGAGAATGTCAATATCATGGAACACAAAACCGTGATGATGCAGGGTATACCGCTTGTCATCTTCTATCCTGCCAGCTACATGAACAACGAACTGCTCTTCCTCAACCATAAACAGGCATCAAACTACCGATGCCATCTTGTCAAATAGTGGAGTGCCCTATGCCCAAAATCAAAGAGCTGTTGAGTCTCAATCTCGATATTGATATCAAGAATGTCATTGACCTTGAAGAGCAGGTCGAAGAGGAGATCCGTTACGAGATCGACAACTACATCATTACCGAAAATATTGGCCGTCACCTCTCCACCTTTGCCTCAAAGTACAACTCCAGCATCAAAGAGACCGGCGTCTGGCTCTCAGGCTTTTACGGCTCCGGCAAATCCTATTTTGGCAAGATGCTCGGCTACCTGCTCGACAACAGGGTAATTATGGGAACCCAAGCCATAGAGCGCATCATCCCGCGACTCTCCGGGCTCAATGATGCCGCCCTTATCGAAAACGACCTGCGCAAATTCGCCAGCAGCAACAACCGGGTTATCTCTCTCGATATCGCCAAACAGAACACCGACAAGGGGCTGGCCTTTACCCTCTTCCGCAATTTTTTGAAAAGCCTCGGTTTTCTTGACTCTGTGTACGGCTATATGGAGTATCAGCTCTTCCTCGACGGCCACTATCCAGCATTTGTAGAGAAGGTAAAACAGCTCACCGGTGAAGAGTGGCAGAGCATCCGGACAAGCTCCATGCGCGTCCCCTCAACCATTCGCAAGGTCTTGACGGCGTGGAAGTATACCGAACAGGAGTACGACGAAACCGTCATCCATCTGAACTCGATCATTGACAGCTTCAGCGCATCAAAGCTCAAGGATGAGCTAAGCCGCTACCTCGAAAAGCAGCAGGCTGAAACAATCGTCTTTATTTTCGACGAAGCGAGCGAAGCCATCAGCCAGCGCAAGTTTACCCTGCTCGACCTTGAAGGGCTGAGCGAATCACTCTCCGCCATCTCCTCCAGAGTCTGGACCATCGCCATTGCCCAGGAGAAGCTTGACGATGTCATCAACAACAACAGCATCAGCAAAAGCCAGCTCACTAAAGTCACCGACCGGTTCAAAACCAAGATTCACCTTGAATCAACTGAAGTCGATGTGATCATCCGCAGCCGCCTGTTGCAGAAAAGCGATGAAGGGCAACGATTGCTCAACACCTTCTTCGACAAGAACGCAGGCAAGATTGCCGACATCACCAACCTCAAAGCCACCATCCCGACCAAGTCAGAGAGCAAAGAGCTGTTCACCATCTACTACCCTTTCCACCACTACCAGTTCAGGCTGCTGCAGAACTTTCTCTTTGCCTCCAACGCCCTGACAGCATCGCAGGTGGCTGCCCGAGGGATGATTATCACCACCTTTGACGTTTTGCGCAACAAACTTGGCAAGCTTGACGCCTTCAATTTTGCCACCGCTTTTGACATCTGCGACGAAGCCCAGACGGCTCCACCCGCTGCCCTGGTCAACAAGTACGACCTTGCCCGTCAGATGCTCAAAGAGTCATCCATTGACGGTATAAGGCTGCTCAAGGCCATCCATTTTCTCTCCGTTTCAGAACTTGTTGCAACTACGGCTGAGAACATCACCAAAGTCTATATCTCCACGGTTGACGACTACTACAGCGTAAAGCCCCTGATTGAAGAGGCGCTTACAACACTGACTACTGCAAAAGTTTTACTTGAGAGCAACAACAGCTTCAAGATTACCTCCGATATGGAGACAAAGCTGCTCGACGAGATGAAGGAGTTTACGGTTGAGCACTTCATCCGCAAAAAAGAGCTTGTCACACGGCTGCAAAAGAACAGCGCCATCCGCTCAATCGGCACCATCAACGACAAGAGCGTCACCTACAATTTTCATGTTACCACTGACCTTGGCGATGAACTCATCAGCTCATCAAACAAGGATCTCCAGATAGAGGTGTGCAGCCTCTACAGCGTCACAGAAAACCGTACCGACTTTATCGACACCATCAAGCAGCAGACCCGCGACATCAAGCATAAAATCACACTCGTCCCCGACAACGCACAGTTCAGCGCCATCAGCCACCTGATTGAGGAGATCCTGCGATTCGCCTACATGGACGACAAGTACAGGAATGACAGCGATGCAACCATCAAGCAAATCATCCGCTCATTCTCAGTCATCCGGGACGAACGGGAAAAGGAGCTCCTGAACCTGATAAACAGCGCCTATACCAACGCCAAAGCGATCTACCTCTTCAATACGGTGCAGCTCAGTGAAGCCAGTTTCAAGAGTGAAATAAACACCCTTCAAAAAAAGGTGCTCGACAATGTTTTCTACAAACGCCCCTCCAGGCAGCTTTCCGAAGCGCTCGCAACCTCAATTATCAAAGAGCGTCAGAACGACAAGTTGCCAAAGTTCAATTTCAGTGAGAACGGCGGCAATGATTTTACCTTTTTCGATGCCAACGGCAACTTTGTGGGCGACACTCTTGAGTGCATTGAGTCGGTAACCGCCAAAATCAAAAGCCAGTACCTCAGCGGCAAAGATCTTGAACTGGAGTTAAAGAGCGCCCCCACCGGCTACGAATATGGCACCGTGGCAACCCTTGTGGCCGTGCTTTTCCGCGCCGGTCGCCTTACTGCCAGGTTCAACGCCAAAGATATTTTTTCGTACCGCGACGATGTTGTCGAAAGCATCTTCAGCTCCAGCCGGAACTTCCAGAAAGCCTCCTTCAAGTCACTCTCCAAATCGCTCACGACCGCCCAGAAAAACGATATAGTCACCCTGCTTCGAGCCCTCAAGATTGAAGAGGTGACCAAAGAGCGGGTTGACTGGAACAGCAACGACTTTGCCCTCATTGAGGCCATCCGGGCACTCTCGGAGAACTACATCAACGCCGTCAGGACGCTGAAAAAGACCGTGACGGACTTTGAACCGCTCTTCGGCAGCGAAACCATCCTCATTGGCAAACTTCACCAGTTTTCCGGCAAGGTGACAGAGGGCAATTTTCTTGAGACGGCGGACAACTTCTTGCTCACACAGGCGGAGTTTGAGGCGACGGTCAGAAAAATCGAGAAGATTGAAAAATTCATCAAGTCGAACCTGCAAAAAGCCCGATTCATCAAGCGCTTTGTGGATGAGCTGAAGATCGAGCTTGAAAAGGCCAACGTCACCAGCAGCGACATCCAGAAAACCATCGCCCTCTTTGACGAAATCTACTCCCG
>CAIXCO010000214.1 GCA_903917955.1 uncultured Chlorobiaceae bacterium
GGTGACGGCATGGCGCAGACTGCTCCACTTGCTTTTGATGCATCAACCCTTGAGATATGGGGTGCACTACTCTCAGGAGCCCGTCTGGTATTCATTGAAGAGAGCGTTCTCTTGCAGCCGGAGAGGCTGGGAAACTTCCTTGCCGAAAAAGGGGTCACCGCCATGTGGCTGACTGCCTCACTTGTCAACCGGATTGCCGACATCTCTGCGCAAGCCTTCGCTCCACTCCGGGTTCTCTTGACAGGCGGTGAAGTCGTAAGCCCTCATCATCTTAAAACCGTGATGACGGCCTGCCCTGATATCCAGATCTTCAACGGCTACGGCCCCACCGAAAACACGACATTCACCACCCTCCATGCCGTTACAGTTGCTGATCTTGAAACTGATTCTGTCCCTATTGGCCGTCCCATTGATAACACACAGGTCTATGTGCTTGACGAAGCCTTGCAGCCCTCTGATATTGGCGTTATTGGTGAATTATACGCAGGCGGTGACGGCCTCGCGATCGGCTATGCCGGACGAAAGGATCTTACCGATCAGGCATTCCTCACGCTGCCCGATCAGCCCGACAAGCGAATCTACCGCACCGGTGATCTTGCCCGGTGGAGAATTGACGGCATCCTCGAATTTTGCGGTCGGAAAGACGGTCAAATCAAATTGCGCGGACATCGTATTGAAACCAGCGCAATAGAAACGGTGCTTTCCGACTGCCACTGGGTTAAGGAGGCTGTGGTGATGGTTGATGGTGAAGGGGAATCAAGAGAGCTCATCGCATTTGTCACTGCACAGCACAATGATGAAATGCTCCTGCGACACCACCTTGCCGAACGGCTCCCCATCTACATGATGCCGGCACGCTTTATCTGGCTTGACGAGTTCAAAGTTAACAGCAACGGCAAAAAAGATCGTACGCACCTCAGCAAGATGCTGACAGGAAACCAGGAAGAAATTCCGCTTTCCTTAGGTCAGGAACGGCTCTGGATAGTACAGCATCTCACCCCCGACATACCTCTCTATAATGTACCTCTTGCTTTTGCCATTGAAGGAGAGCTGGATTGTACTGCACTCAACCGCGCCATTTTCGCTCTCGAAAAGCGCCACAAGGCACTCCACTCTCTTATTCGTCCGGCAGACGATACCAATCCAAACGTTCGTCATCAACTGCTGCCTCCCGGAGGTCTCGAACCCCATATCGTTGATCTCAGTTCATCCCAGGATCCGGAAGAGGCAGCAATGAGCGCAATGACAAGTGAAACAGTTCGTCCGTTCCGACTGGAATCTGAAATTCCTGCAAGAATCTTTCTCTTCAGACTTGGTGAACAGCAGTGGCGGTTTTTCATGGTCATCCACCATATTGCCTGTGATGGATGGAGTTTAAACATTCTTCTGCATGATTTGGCAGCACTCTATGCAATTGAGAGGGGGACAACAGAGCGCCAGCTTTCTCCCGTCAGATACCGGTTTGCTGATTATATTGATGTCCAAAAGAGTTTTCTGAAAAGCGAGCATGGTCAACAAGTTCTGGATCGAAGATGCAAACGGTTGACTCCACCTCCGGAACCGCTCGATTTTCCGACCGACCATATTCGACCTCTGAATCGCAGTTATGCCGGTCAGACCCTTCATTTCCCAATCGAAGCATTACTCAGCCAGGGTATTGACCAACTGGCACAAAATGCCGCCGTCACGCCGTTTGTTCTCCTGCTGGCAATCGTGGAACTGCTCCTGTACCGCATTTCCGGTCATGGAAAAAACGGTAATTTTGCGGTAGGCGCTTTGACATCCGGTAGAGAGAGCGCTGAGATGAGTGGCCTCATCGGTTTTTTTGTCAATACCGTGGTGATTCCCTGCCATATCAAACCTGAGCAGACCTTTATTGAGCACCTGGCCTCAGTCAGCGAGGAGTGGCAGGCCGCACTCTCCGATCAGCAGTGCCCTTTCGCTCACCTTGTTGAGCGCATGAATATGCCGAGAAATCTCTCCAGAAATCCACTCTTTGATGTTCTTGTGGTCTGGCAGGATCTGCTTCCGGAAGCCCCCGACCTGCCGGGGCTGAAAACCCGGTCGGTTAAAACCAGCCTGCCCTATGCAAAGTTTGACATCTCATTCAACTTTGTGAAAAATGAAAAAACCATTGAACTTTTTCTTGAATTTTCCACAGAACTTTTTGAAGAAAAGACAATTGGCAGAATGGTTCAGCGATTCCAATCACTCCTTTCTGCTCTTGTTCACAACCCCCTTGAAACGGTTGCAGAGTTGGATATCTGGATTCCGGGAGAGAAACATCAGGTCATTGAGGAGTTTAATAACACAACTCTTTCTCTGCCAACTCGCCGTGCCATAACAGAACCTTTTCTGGACGCATCAATTCGTCACGCTGCTCTTCCAGCAGTGCTCTCTGAGGATGGTACCGTACAGAATTATCGCTCTTTTACACGCCGGTCAGGGGCCATTGCCGCATTGCTTATAAAAAACGGCGTTCAGCGTGAAGAACATGTTGCCGTACTGCTGCCACGATCACCAGAAATGCTGGCCGCAATTTTTGGAATACTCATGGTGGGTGCGGTCTATGTCCCTCTTGATCCTACTCACCCTCCACTGCGTCTTTGCGAAACACTCAAAGATCTTCAGCAGCCCTTCGTGTTATGTGATCGATCACTGCCAGCAGAACTTGCTCTTTGCTGCCGGTCGATCTCTCTTCCGGATTCCAAGCAGGAAGCAGAAGCGGTTTCACTGGCCTCTCCTGATCATCTGGCCTATATCATCTTTACCTCCGGCTCAACCGGAAAACCCAAAGGGGTAATGATTGAGCATCACGCCGTACTTAACCGCATCCTCTGGATGCAAGAGACCTTTCCGATCGGACCGGGAGATGTTGTTTTGCAGAAAACGCCGGTAACCTTTGACGTTTCGATCTGGGAACTCTTCTGGTGGTCATGGACTGGAGCAGCCATCGCCATGCTCAAACCGGGTGATGAAAAAAATCCGCAAGCATTGGCAGATGCTATCCAGCAACATCAAGTCACCATCATCCATTTTGTGCCATCAATGCTTGCCGTTTTCCTTGACACGATTGAGAGTGGTCGAGTTGACTGCGCTCTCATAGCAAGCCTTCGGCTTGTTTTTGTCAGTGGAGAAGCACTTGATGCAACGGTTGTAGAACGCTTCAACAGACTCATTTTTAATCGTCACGGCACTGAGCTCCATAATCTCTACGGTCCTACGGAAGCGACTGTCGATGTAAGCTGGCAACCTGTTTCCCCATGGCCAACAAAAACAGCACCCTCCATCGGCCGTCCCATAGCCAACACCTTGATGTACATTCTTGATGAACATCACCGGCCACTCCCAACTGGAATCTCCGGAGAAATTGCAATTGGTGGCGTGCAGGTGGCACGTGGTTATCTGAACCAGCCAGAACTCACCGACGAACGCTTTATTGCCGATCCCTTCAACCCGAAACTCCGGATGTATCTTACCGGTGACCTTGGACGATGGACAAATGACGGAAGAATTGAATACCTCGGACGCTCTGACTGGCAGGTAAAAATTCGCGGCCAGCGTGTTGAGCCCGGTGAAATCGAACAGACGCTTGAGCGTCACTACCAAATCACACGGGCCGTCGTTGTTGCGGCAGAAAACCAGGGGCTGACCGAACTTCATGCATGGATACAAAGCGAAGTGACCCCTGATATTGCATCTATTCGGAATTTTCTCAGGGAACATCTTCCGGAAAGTATGATCCCTGCACGTTTTTTTCCGATTAAAGAGCTTCCTCAAACTGCGAACGGAAAACTTGACCGTCAACTGCTTGCCAAGCAATCACAAGCAATGCTTGCAGCACCCTCAGACCGCAGACTAGGGAACGGTGATCACAAACAGGTCGCCCTGACCTCCGGCTTTACGCTTGACGAAGCAACTGAAAGCCTGAAACTCACTCTTTGCTTCAATACAGCAATGATCTCCGCGTATGATTCGGAGACTCTCGCAAGAAGGTATGTCGACACACTTCAGGAGATAGTCAATCAAGCTTCTGATTCAGAGGCTCCTGGAAAGATTAATTGTACCGCTCAACAGAACCGTCGCACATGAAAATCGCAGACTTTATTTTTGAGGATCCATCATCAGCCGTTGCATCCGGAGCTCTTAAAGCTGAATCGACGAGGGGTTCAGGCAACATTGCTTCACGTTTTTCAACCATCGCCGCACGTCATCCCTTGCGCACTGCGGTTGTTGATGAAGAGGACTCAATGACCTACAGAGAACTGGACGACCTTTCAGACCGAATAGCTCACCTCTTGCTTCATCAACAGCTTCAGCCGGAGAGCCGGGTTGGCATCATGATGGGACGAAGTCGCTTCTCTATTGCGGCTCTTTTCGGAATCATAAAAGCCGGTTGTGTCTATATCCCGATTGATCCAACACTGCCCCTCGAACGCCGTAACAGGCTTCTTTCAATTGCCAATGCGAAAGCACTCATTACCTCTTCCGACACTGCTGGCGACATGCAACGGCTGGAGTGGCTCAATTCCGGTCTGCAATTCAGCCTCACACTTGACTGTGACAATGTTGACTCTCTGGTTGAAACGCCAGGAGAGCTGATGTCCACAGAACTTTGGGATCATATTGCCGGTGAGGCATCGAATGACATTGACGCCGGGGGATGGAAAAGCGCATTTACAGGACTTCCGATAACTCCATCGGCAATGGAAGCATTCGGCACAAATGCATACAATAAAATTGCACCCTGCCTCAAGCCGGGAGCCCGTGTACTGGAAATCGGCTGTGCATCCGGCTTTACCATGCGCCACACGGCTCCGCTTGCCGCATCGTATCTTGCCACTGACCTCTCAAGGCACAATGCCGAGCGGGTCGAAGTTATTGCAAGAAATCTTGGCCTTCAACAGGTTACCAGTCGTCAGCTGGCTGCTCATGACATTGATATTCTGCCCGAAAAAAGTTTCGATCTCATTGTCATGAACAGCGTCATCGAAAGTTTTCCGGGCTATGGCTATCTTCGCAATGTGCTCGACAAGTCGGTAAACCTGCTGGCTCCGGGGGGAGCTTTGTTTCTCGGTAATCTGTGGGATCTTGAACGTCAGGAGATCTATCTGGCCGATCTCGCCAAATTTGCCAGAGAACACGCTGGCGAGGGTTATTCTACCCGAAGTAATCTGAACGGCAGTTTTTTTGTCCCATTCGACTTTTTCCGTGACTGGGCTGCCCGGCGTCTTGAACGCCCATCTCTTAAGCGCTCACCA
>CAIXCO010000215.1 GCA_903917955.1 uncultured Chlorobiaceae bacterium
CCCAGGTGATCACCTCTTCCCATTCCGAACAGAGTAGTTAAGCCCTGGAGAGCCGATGGTACTGCCTAAAAGCGGGAGAGTAGGTCGTCGCCGAGTTTTTATAAAAAGCCACTCAGAATTGAGTGGCTTTTTTTTTGCCCCATTTTACTGCCGGGCAGCAAACCAGAAGAGTCGTCCATTTTCGGGTTTGACGAGGCTTGCTGGTACGTTCCTCTCATGTTCAATAAATATCCTTTCAGCCAGTTCGCATTTTTCGCGGCCAGTGGTAAAAAAAAGCACGTTCCGGGCATGGTTGATGACCGGCAGGGTGAGGGTCAGCCGCATTCCCGGAGGTTTGCCCTGTGGTGCATTGAGGGCAATCACCCATCGTTTGCGCTCTTGAAGCGCCTCTCTGTTATCTGCAAAGAGTGATGCGGTATGGCCATCATCGCCCAGACCAAGCAGAATCAGGTCAAAGGGAGGATAACCCTCTGGTATCAAACTCCTCTCAGTCGAGAAAAATGTGCGGATAGCCGTTTCGTAGCCTCTTGCTGCCCTATCCGTATCAGCCTCTTCAGCGGCCATTCTGAAGAGGTGATCGTCAGCAATGCCAGAGTGCAGCAGCAGGCTCTCCCTGACCATTCGGTAATTGCTGTCAGGATGGTCAGGCGGCACACACCGCTCATCCCCCTGGAAAAGCCTTATGTTCGGCGGCAGAAAATGGAGGGTCAGCTTATCTCCAGTGTTGTTGCCGGGCATTGCAAGACCGTAGTGCTCAAGAATCTCCGACGAAACCCCTTGTGCAAGTTTTTCATAGAGGAGTCGGGGAGAGTTTCCGCCAGCAAGTACCAGCGAAAACATCCCATGATCAGCCACTGCGTGCCATGCTTCAGCAATAATCACCGCTACGGCGTGCTCCGTTATCTCCTTCTCGTTGCCACTGTAAAAGAATTTTCGATCTGCGCTCATCTTGGTTATGGTTCAATTTGTGAGGCAAAAATAGCCAGTCGACACAGTGTTCCCTCCGAACCGCAGTTATCGTCCGAAAGGTTCCTTTGATCGGAATTCCTCTGGTATCAATGGAAAATGTTCTGAAAGTGGTTTCTTGAGTATAAAGAGTTGCTGTGGCTACTTTTCTATGTAGCAATGGCGATTATTATTGGTGAATCTCTCTCTCTTTTGTAACTTCGTGACATAATATAAGCAAGCTCTGCCGTTTTCTGTGGCTTGGCTTTTTCATGCTTGCAGGAATATCTTGTCTTTTCCTGTGGTAGGTTGTCGTTTAAGGCTAAATGTTTAAACATGGAGATGGCTATCATGGCGGCCTTTGATTTTGGTGTAAAAGTCGATCCGCAGGTGTTCGACAAGCAGCTTAATACTCCCTGTGTCCTCAATGTTCAGGAGCATATAAAGCATGGCTGGGAGATGTTCAAGGAGCATGTCGGTGAGTTTGTGGGTTTTACGCTTATTGTCTTCGTGGCCTATGCTGTAATTTCAAGAGTTGCTTCTGCTGGATCGGTTATCATTTCCGGAGTGGTTGCATCGCTCACCGCTGGATACGCTATAGCGGCATTCAGGCTGTTGAGTGGGCAGCAGCTTGAATTTGCAGATTTTTTCAAGGGGTTTAACTATTTCCTGCCTCTTTTTCTTGCCACTCTTGCCGGTAGTTTTCTGCTCATTATTGGTTTTGTTCTGCTCATCATTCCGGGAATCTACCTGGCAGTAGCCTATATGTTCACCTCCTTTCTTATTATTGACTACCGCATGGAGTTCTGGCAGGCAATGGAAATAAGCCGTAAAATTATTACTAAAAACTGGGTTGCATTTTTTGGTTTTTCTTTTGCACTTTTTGCCATTAACCTTCTTGGATTTCTTACTTTTGGTGTTGGTCTTCTGGTCACCATTCCTGTTACGGCCTGTGCTGCAGCAATTGCCTACAGGGAGATCATCGGGTTGTACTCGACTGAGTGGTAGAGGGGCGCTCTGGTTTAATTACTTTGGTTTTTTATGCTGAACAGTTCAGCATTTATTTAATAACTAAAAAACAGTCGCATGGACACAAGCAGTTTTTTTGGCAAGCTCTTTGACCTTTCATTCAAGGAGTTTATCACTCTCCAGATCATAAAGTATCTTTATGTGCTCGGGATTATTTTTTCGGCTTTTATGGCTATCGTTATGCTGATCGGGGGATTTATGCAACTTCGTTCTGATTTGGGCAAGGCTGTTTTTAGTATTCTCTTTTCGCCAGTGGTTTTTCTTCTTGTAACACTCTCGGTAAGGCTTGCTCTTGAAGCGCTTGTTGCAACATTCCGTATTGCAGAGAATACAACCAAGCTGGTTGAGCAGGGCGAGCACAAGTAACCGTGATGCGGGTTGTTACGGCAAAAGGAAAAAAATGGATTAAGTAACTGTCAGTCTCTTGAGTTAACCTTTAAAGCATAAACTTATGTCAGAAAAAACATCCAATGAAACAAAGGCAGATGTGAAGGGAGTGTTGTCTCAGCTCGAAGGGCTTCTTGATGAGTATATGGTTCAGAAAGCCCCATTTACCTTGCCGAAAGAGGTCAAAGAGTTTATTGTTAATGTGTCACCATATCTGATTATTGTTTTCGCGGTTATGGCGTTACCACTGATTCTTGCTGCCCTGGGTATTACTGCCATTTTTTCTCCATTTGCGATGATGGGTGGTTATGGATATGGATTTGCATGGGGGTATGGCGCAATTGTCGGGCTTGTGGTTGCGGTTGTTACGATTATCATGGAAATTGTTGCGGTTCCGGGATTATTCAAACGCACCGAAGCCGCGTGGAGATTGCTTTTTTATGTAAGCATTCTCACTCTGATTGGAAATATTCTTTCTCTCAGCGGCATTATCAGTGGAATTATCGGCGCAATTATTGGTTGGTACATTTTGTTCCAGGTAAAAGAGTTGTACAAGAATTAACAACAGAACCTCGTAGGAGCGTGCCGTGGCGTGCCCTCTTCATGGCTGAACGTTTAACAGTAATGAAAAAAGTATCCATGAAAAAAAAGTTGATTTTTTTCACTCTCTGGTTGCTTGTTGGAGTGGCGGGTTTTTCTCTGAGGGCGTATGCTGAAGAGAGCCAGATTGTGGTTTCGGCCTCGGGAAAAGTGTCGGTAAAGCCTGATATGGCGGAGTTTGGCGTTGTCGCACAATCGAATGCGAAAAGTGCGGAGAGGGCTGCTGCCGAGACCGCCGAGAAGTATCGCCGTGTGCAGGCTGAACTTCGGACAGCTTCTGTTTCTCTTGAAGATGCTCCTACGGCAAGCTATACGGTCTCCCCCAACTGGGAGTGGAATCAGTCGCTGGGGAAGAGCATTTTAGTGGGTTACACTGCTCGTCATGTCATCATGGTCAAGGTACGCAACCTCGGCATCATTGGCAGGGCAATTGACGCAGCAGTACAGGCTGGAGCTGATGAAGTGCAGAACATCACCTTTTCGTCGAGCAGTTATGAAAAGCTTCGTCAGCAGGCGCTTGCTGTTGCGGTTGGCAATGCCCGAAAAGATGCAGCAGTCATGGCTGATGCGGCAGGTGGGCATCTCGGCCAGTTGATTGAGGTCGCCGTCAGTCAGCCGCAGTACGTCGGCAGACCGGCGATGGATGTGATGGCTCTGAGGGCCGCCCCGGCTCCCATTCCCACTGAAATAGCACCCTCTGAGCAGGATATCGTGGTCACGGTGACTTCACGCTGGCGTTTTATCGTCTCTCCCGCAGGAAAGTAGTTCGGTCAAAAGAGTTCACAGCCATAATCGCCTGAGAGTGGTGTTCCGTCAGACAAGTTGAACTGACCTCTGCATCGTTTTCATCTCAGGCTTTGCCTGAAAATTAATGAAGCTCCGGTACGGATTAAGAGGCCTTCGGAGCTTCGCCGGGAGATCGGTCGAGTTTGACCCTTACGAAAAAAAACTTATCTTTATCCTTCGTATTGTGCCCTGCTTCGCATTCATGTTTAACTGCAGGAAAGTTCTTTTTGATAATTGCTTTCCTTCGGGGAGTTGCGAAGATGTTATGTTTGTATTTGCCAGTTGAACTTTCAGGGAGTGCTCTGGTTTAATTCAGTATGTAGTACATTTGTATGATTATCCGATTGCTGATGGTATTTGTTCTGTTTGTTGTGTTGGCTTTTCCGGTACAGGGTCACTCGCTCTCTTTTGACATAAATCCTTTTAACAATAATAGTTCTGTATTTTCAAAATTTCCTGCACTCAGCGGCAAGATAAGTTCGAGGGTTCTGGCTATGGCTCTTGAGGGATATCGCACCCTTAAAGAGCAGGGCAAAGTAAGCCGTGACGGGATTTTGACGGTTATTGATTTCGACAGGCCTTCAGTCGATGAACGCATGTTTGTTATTGATGTTAACCGAGGCCAGTTGCTTTATTCTGCGCTTGTTGCGCATGGCAGGGGCAGCGGCGATAACTATGCTGAGAGTTTTTCCAATATTCCAGGATCCTTTCAGAGCAGTCTTGGCTTTTATACAACAGGTGACACTTATGACGGCAAAAATGGTTATTCGCTCAGGCTTCAGGGTATGGAGAGGGGGATTAACGATAATGCTGAATCAAGAAGCATTGTCATTCATGGCGCGAATTACGTTTCTTACGATTTTATAAAAAAACACGGGCGTCTTGGAAGAAGTGAGGGGTGCCCGGCTCTCTCTTTTGATACGTTTCAGCAGGTAATTGATCTTATCAAAGGGGGCAGTTGCCTCTTTATTTACCACGAGGGCAAAGAGTATGCCGACAAATCAACTATTTTTGTCCCAGATCTTGCCCGTCGTCAGCCTGTTTCTGACCAGTTTTCATAACAGATGGTGTGACCTATGATTGGAATTTTTCTGTTCTTGCTTGCCTTCAGTCCGGTACAACCTGTTCAGGTAAAACCAGCGCTCAGTCAGCCGGAACAGATTCAGTCACAGAGTGCGCCTACAGTGGGCATTATTCCTCAAAAGATCCATGACCGCTTTGACTGGCTGATTCGGCAAAAGAGCCATGAAGGTGGCGGTGCAAGAGCTCTTTTCAATATCAAGCTTGAGCGCTTCTATGCAGCAAGGGGGTTTCAGCCTGTCTGGACAACCCGGATTATGGTTGCTGAACTGATGGGTGCGGTTGATGAAGCTGTTGATGACGGCCTTGATCCTTCGGACTATCATATTCGGGAGATCAGGGACTTTTACAGCAAGCCGCCTGCAACACCTCAGCAGATGGCCTGTTACGATATCCTCTTGACTGAATCTTTTTTTACTCTTGCCAGCCATCTTCGTTACGGAAAGATTGACCCTGAGACCCTTGATATACACCTGGATCTGCGTCACGAGCGCAATCGCAGCGCTCTTGACTACAAGCTTCATCGTGCCATTGTTTCCCAGCAGATTGCCGCAGTCATCAAAGAGCTTCGATTGCAGCACCCGACTTACGATCACCTCAAAAAAGGGCTTGGACGTTATCGTACAATTGCGCGTGAAGGTGGCTGGCCTCTTTTGGCGGAAGGGCCTAAGCTGCAGGAGGGAGCAAGAGAGAGTCGTGTTGTGATGCTGCGTCAGCGTCTCAAGGTGTCTGGTGATATCTCTTCTTTGAGTGCCGATACCTCAACGGTTTACGGCAGAGAGTTGGTGGAGGGCGTTAAGCGTTTTCAGAAGCGGAACGGCATGGAGGCTGATGGTGTGGTTGGAGCCTCAACTCTCCGCACATTGAATGTCTCTGTGGCGCATCGTATTGATGAGATTCGTCTCAATCTTGAGCGGTGCCGATGGTTTTTAGGTGACCTTGAGCCGACCTGCATTCTGGTAAATGTTGCCGACTTTACCCTTCGTTATGTCGAAAATGGCAGCAATCGGTGGAGTACGCGGGTTATTGTTGGAAAACCTGGGCGTGAAACCCCGCTTTTCAGGGCTGACATGCAGTACGTTATCCTCAATCCTCAATGGGTCATTCCGCCAACCATTCTTGCCAAAGATGCCCTTCCCGCCCTTCGCAAAAGCAGCTCCTACCTTTCTCATAAAAATCTGAGGATTATTGCTTCGAACGGCAGCGTCGTTGACCCTGCATCAGTCAACTGGTCACAGTATTCAGCCGGGACTTTTCCCTATCGCCTTCAGCAGAGTGCCGGAGATCAAGGTTCACTGGGTAGAGTCAAGTTTATGCTTCCGAACCCCTATATCGTCTACCTGCACGATACGCCACATAAGGAGCTTTTTAACGAGAGCACAAGAACATTCAGTTCAGGGTGTATCAGGGTACAAAACCCTGTGGATCTTGCTGCTTTGGTGTTGCGTGACAGTGTACGCTGGAGCAAAGAGAGGATTTTGGCTGCAATCAAGGGCGGAAAAACAAAAACGATTTTCCTTTCAAAGTGGATTCCGGTCTATATTCTTTATCAGACCGTTACGGATGAGGGTGGCGAACTTCACTTTCTTGATGATGTCTACAATCGTGACGACAGGGTCTTAAAGGCACTCAATAGTCCACTCCCCCAATACAAGACGGAAAACGGCGGTTTGTAAATAAAAAAAGCACCTTGTGCGAGATGCATAAGGTGCTTTTTCAATAAAAACTGCTACTTACTTTTTAGGAGCAAGAGCTGATGTGACGTTCTGGAAAACCTGTCCGACGGTGTTCAGGACGTTGCCAATAAGATCAGAAGAGATCTTGACTGCGTTTCCTACCAAGTCAGAAGAGGTCTTGACAAGAGGCTCAATAACCTGGCCTGCGGCCTTGATTCCGAGGCTGATCAGGTCAACCTGCTGTTGAGCAAGTGTGCCTACGGTTTTCAAAAGATTGTTGAGCGCAACTGAGAAATCATTGATTGGTTCGTTTGCCATGGTATTTATTGTTTAGGTTTATTAAGGTAGTTGTTGGTAAAAAATTGTATTCCCCAAAATACAAAGTATTCCTTCAATACAAGCAATAAATCCGGTAAACTCCCATTTTTTTGGGCACTTTTCCCTTCTTTTAAAATTCATTGCGGGCGATGAGTTCATTCGCTCTCTTTTCACACTCAACCAGCCATCCTGCAGATGACTCTGCTCTGGGCAACCCTTTTCTGTGTAGTTCTTTGATGATTATCAGAAATATGCGTACTTTTGCCTGCAAGATCCTCTTTTAACGTGTTCTGTAACCCAATGAAATCAACCATGAAAAGAACTGCTGCTCTCCTGCTCCTTTCAACGCTGACACTTCTTCCCGGCTGCTCAAAAAAAACAGATTCTGCAAAACCGGGAAGTGCGGTGGAGCCTTCATCAAGCTCAACGCCAAGGCGTTACGAGTTACAGTCGGGTATTGTCACCTATGAGCCAATGGTGCTGATGGGGATAAAGAGTGTCACAACCCTTTACTTCGATGATTACGGGCGCAGGGAGGCAAGAGAGAGCGTGACAGATTCGAATATCATGGGCATGAAATCGCATGAAAAAAAAGTGGATATCACGGATGGTGATTTTATGATCTCCTACGAAGCTGAAAAAATTGTCAATGGCAAGGATGAGACCAGCAAGGTAGCTACAAAAACAGACCTCAGAAAGTTCAAAGAGATGGCCATGAAGATGGGTGCGGAGATTGGCGAACAAATGAAAAAGGATTTCGACTATCGTGAAGAGGGTTCGGAAGTTATTGCAGGTGTTACTGGTACAAAATACTCAGTATCGTTGAACAGGGAGCAAAAAGATCAGAGGGTTTACGGTGTGCTCTACAAAAAAATTGCTCTCAAGACCCAGATGGGTGCCATAACGGTCAAGGCCGCAACGATCGAGGAAAATGTTGCTGTTCCCGCCACAAAATTTGAGGTACCGACAGGCTACACCATTAAAGAGGTCGATCTGGAAAAAGAGATGGCGGGACCACGCGGAAGCGGGAATGAATAGAGTTATGTTGTGGGTTTTGAAACAACGTTGAACCCACACGAAATGAATGTGCTCCACGAATGTGTTTTGCTTGATGAATTGCTCGCAGGCTACCGTCAGCCACTCGGCCCTGATTACGACGCCTACCGCAACCACTGCATGCGTGTGTTCAACTTCTGCATTGCTCTTGCAGGCAAAAGCAGTGCAGAAGAGAATAAAATCATCATTGCCGCAGTTTTTCATGATCTCGGCATCTGGACCGAGAACACTTTTGACTACCTTATTCCCTCCCAACTGCTGGCGCAGCGTTATCTGGAAAAGAGTTTTAAGGCATCGTGGTGCAAGGAGATAGATGCGATGATCGGCGAGCATCACAAGCTTACCCGCTATCGGGCAAATCCCCAGTGGCTGGTCGAAGCGTTCAGAAAAGCAGACAGGATAGATCTTTCGGGTGGCCTGTTGCGCTATCGTCTGCCGGATGATTTTGTTTCAGATGTGCTTGATGCCTTTCCAAACGCCGGGTTTCATACCATGCTTGCCCAGCTCATCCTCAAACGGATGAAAAGTCATCCGCTCAGCCCGCTGCCAATGGTAAGATGGTAGTGTTATCAGTAATCCGGAGCAATAGCCAGCCATTGCTCCGGGTTTTGACAGGGGAGCCCTCTACTCAGGGTCGTAGTTCAAGACCGGGGCAAGCCACCTCTCGGTCACCTTCACCTCCATCCCCTTGCGTCCAGCGTACTCTTCAACCTGGTCACGTCCGATTTTGCCAAGCATAAAGTATTTTGCCTGCGGGTGGGCCAGGTAGAGACCGCAGACCGAAGCGGCAGGCTTCATGGCAAATGTTTCGGTCAGTGTGATGCCGGTGTTGGTCTCCGCATTCAGCAGGGTAAAGAGCTCCGCTTTCTCCGTATGATCGGGGCAGGCTGGATAGCCGGGAGCAGGACGGATTCCCTGATACTTCTCTGCCAGCAGCTCGTCGATACGGAGTGACTCGCAGGGGAGGGGGTGGCATGCGCAACTGGGCCTCTTTTCAACTGCCTCATAGCCCCAGAGCTCCTTGCGCACACGCTCATGCAGCATCTCGGCAAAGGCTTCCGCCAGACGATCGGCCAGCGCCTGCGTCATAATGCGGTGGTAATCATCCTGCTGGTCGCTGAACTCCTTGAGCAGCTTCTCAATGCCAAGCCCGGCGGTGACGGCAAAGCCTCCAATGTAATCAACCAGCCCCGAACTGACAGGTGCAATAAAATCGGCCAAAGCGAGATTGGGCTCACTGGCACCCTTCTCCTGCTGCTGGCGGAGGGTGTGCAGGGTGGTGAGGATAGTTGTGCGGCTCTCGTCGGTGTAGACTTCAATGTCATCCCCTGAGCTGTTGGCCGGAAAGAGCCCCGCAACACCTTTCAGGATTGGCAGTTGCTCCCTCTCAATCCGGTCAAGCAGGCTGTTGGCGTCGTTGAAGAGCTTTGTTGCTTCCACTCCATACTTCGTATCATCAAAAATCTGCGGGTAGCGGCCATGCAGCTCCCATGCCATGAAAAAGGGTGTCCAGTCGATATAGGGGCGCAGTTCCGAAGCTGTAACCTTTTCAAAGAGGGTAATTCCCGGTTTTAGCGGCTTGTAGATAGCCGTCGGAAGTGCAGGACGATTGTTACGTGCCTCCTGGAGCGACAGGTACTTGATGGCGGAGTTGCGTGACGCATGGCTTTCGCGCAGTCCGGCCTGTTCCATTTTGAGCTGGGCAATGTAAGCGGGGCTGAGCGTCGGGTTGAGCAGGCTGTTGACCACCGGCACGCTTCGTGAAGCATCGAGCACCTGAACAACCGGGCCAGAATAGACCGGCGCAATTTTCACGGCGGTGTGCATTCTCGAGGTGGTGGCTCCCCCGATGAGAAGCGGGATTTTCATGCCAAGCCGCTCCATCTCGCTGGCAACATGCACCATTTCGTCGAGCGAAGGGGTGATAAGGCCGCTCAGGCCAAGCAGGTCAGCTTTTTCGCGCTCAACGGCTTCAAGAATCTTGTCGCACGGCATCATGACGCCAATATCGACCACATCGTAGTTGTTACAGGCAAGCACAACAGCGACAATATTTTTGCCGATATCGTGCACATCCCCCTTGACCGTTGCAAGCAGCACCTTGGCCGCCGCACGGGTATCCTTGTTCAGCGCCTTCTCCGCTTCGATGTACGGCAGCAGCACGGCCACCGAGCGCTTCATCACACGGGCGCTTTTGACCACCTGCGGCAAAAACATCTTCCCTTCGGCAAAGAGGTCACCAATGGCATTCATCCCGTTCATCAGCGGTCCTTCAATCACCTGGAGCGGGCTTGGATAGAGCTGGCGGGCCTCTTCGGTATCCTCCTCAATATGCTCCACAATCCCTTTGATCAGTGCGTGGCGCAGCCGCTCCTCAACCGGCAGGCTCCTCCATTCAGCCGCCTTGGCCTCCGTTTTTTCACCGCCATTTTGAATAGTTTCAGCAAAGCTGACGAGGCGCTCAGTCGCATCCGGACGACGGTTGAGCAGCACATCCTCAACCCGCACCAGAAGCTCAGGCTCAATATCCTCATAGATGGCAAGCTGGCCTGCGTTCACAATACCCATGTCGAGCCCGGCTTGAATGGCGTGATAGAGGAAGGCCGCGTGCATCGCCTCACGAACCGTTTCGTTGCCACGGAACGAGAAGGAGACATTGCTGATACCGCCGGAGACCTTTGCATAAGGGAGGTTCTCCTTTATCCACACAACAGTCTGGATAAAATCGACCGCATAGTTGTTGTGCTCTTCAATTCCGGTGGCAACCGTCAGCACATTGGGATCAAAAATAATATCCTCCGCAGGGAAGCCCACCTGTTGTGTCAGAATGTCGTAGGCGCGTTTGCAGATTTCAATGCGGCGCCAGAAACTGTCGGCCTGTCCTGCTTCGTCGAACGCCATAACCACGGCGGCAGCTCCGTACTGCAACACCTTGCGTGCCCTCTCGCGGAAAAGCTCCTCACCCTCCTTGAGGCTGATGGAGTTGACAATACTTTTGCCCTGAACGCAGCGCAGGCCGCTCTCAATGACCGACCATTTCGAGCTGTCGATCATCACCGGTACGCGTGAAATTTCCGGCTCGGAGCCAATCAGGTTGAGAAACTCCTTCATTACCGCTTCAGAGTCAAGCATTCCCTCATCCACATTGACATCAATCACCTGCGCACCACTCTCCACCTGCTGGCGGGCAATCGAGAGCGCCTCGTCGTAGTTTCCCTGCTTGATAAGGCGGGCGAATTTTTTTGATCCGGTCACATTGGTGCGCTCGCCCACATTGACAAAGCCCGTCGTGCGGTTGACCAGAAGCGGCTCAAGACCGGAGAGCTGTAACTCATGCTTTTTCAGAGGGCGCTGGCGCGGCTTGATATGTTTGACCGCCTCGGCAATCGCCTTGATATGGCCCGGAGTGGTACCGCAGCAGCCACCCACAATATTGACAAAACCTGAGGTGGCAAAATCGGCAATCTGCTCGGCCATATAGGCGGGGGAGTCGTCATACTCACCGAACTCATTCGGCAGCCCCGCATTGGGATAGACGCTCACATAGCTCTCAGCAATTCCAGCCATTGCCTGAATGAAGGGGCGCATCTGTTTTGAACCAAGGGCACAATTGAGCCCGATGGAGAGCAGGTCGGGTGTATGGGCAATGGAGATCCAGAACGCCTCCGTCGTCTGGCCGGAGAGGGTGCGCCCGCTGGCGTCCACAACTGTGCCGGAGACCATCACCGGTACGCGCACGCTGGTACGGTTGAAAAACTCTTCAATCGAAAAGAGGGCCGCCTTGCAGTTCAGCGTATCAAAGACCGTCTCAACAAGCAGCAGGTCAACACCACCCTCCATAAGCCCCTCAAGTTGCAGGGTGTAATTCTCAACCACCTCCTCGAAAGTGACCGCCCGGAAGCCGGGATTATTCACATCCGGCGAAAGCGAGAGCGTCTTGCTGGTCGGGCCGATGGAGCCTGCAACAAAGCGGGGTTTATCAGGAGTGCGTGCGGTATACTCATCCGCCGCTTTTCGCGCAAGGCGGGCCGCCTCAACATTCAGCTCCTTCACCAGCTCAGAGGCATTGTAGTCAGCCTGCGAAATCGGGTTGGCATTGAAGGTGTTGGTTTCGATAATGTCGGAACCAGCTTCAAGAAAGTCGCAATGGAGTGCATAAATAATATCCGGGCGGGTCAGTACAAGAATATCGTTGTTCCCGATAAGCGGATGCGAGTGGTCGGCAAACCGTGTGCCCCGATAATCAGTTTCCTGTAATTTATGGCGCTGAATCATGGTGCCCATCGCACCATCAAGCACAAGAATGCGCTCTTTGAGCAGTTTGAGTAGTGTGTCCTTCATTCGATGTTTTTTCGAGTTAAAGCGTGGCGGTGGTTAAAAAAAGAGAATATACAGCTTAGGCCCGGATGATTACTCTTTTTCAGCAGCGTGAGGCACCCTCTTTTCAAGCCAGGAGCACATCAGCTCAACGCCATCGTCAGAGATCTGGTGTGCCATCGGGTATTGGCGCCAGGTGAGATCCTCCACATGCTCCTCCAGCCACGCTTTTGCTGCCAGCCCCTTTGCAATCGGCAGAACCTCGTCAAAGCTGCCATGCATTACCAAAAAGGGGAGCTTGCGCAAAGCAGGTTTCAGTGTTTCGTGCGGCATGGTTTTATCAGGCAACTGCCCTGAACAGGCAATGACGCCATGCAGCAGCTCCGGAGCAAGAAAAGCCATCAGATAGCTCATCACCGTTCCCTGGCTGAACCCCATGAGAAATACCTTGTTGCCCAGAGGCTGGTACTCGGCAATACTTTCGCGGATAAAACCGATCAACTGCTCGGCAGCCCGTTGTGCTTCACCATGATCCACTCTGATTCCGGTCGGGGTAAACTCAAGAGGGAACCAGGCAAACATCCCAACGTCCATCTCCTGAGGTGCCCGTACACTGATATAGCGGAGCTCCGGACTCAGCGACGGCGCAAGCTGAATCAAATCCTTTTCGTTGCTGCCATAACCGTGCAGCATTATCATAAGTGGAGCGTTTTCCGGATTTGCCGGAGCAAGTTCAAGATAGGTCAGCGAAAGATGGCGTCGTTGCAG
>CAIXCO010000216.1 GCA_903917955.1 uncultured Chlorobiaceae bacterium
CTGTACCAGAAATTTTTCACCCTTCATCTGCTCTTCGAAGATCTGGATAAAGGTGCGTCCGATAATTTTGCGCTTCTTTTCAGGAGAGGCGACCCCTTTCAGCCGTTTCAGGAAGAGCTCGGAAGCATCGACCAGAGAGACTCTGAGGCCGAGCGTCGAGAGAAAGCTCATCACTTTTGTGGCCTCATTCTTTCTCAAGAGACCGTTATCAACAAAGACGCAGTGCAGTTGCTTGCCAATTGCCTTGCCCACCATGACGGCGGCAACGGTCGAGTCAACACCGCCGCTGATGCCGCATATCACCTTCTCTTCGCCTGTCTTGCGAGCTATCTCCTCAATCTGGTGGTCGATAAAGCTTTTCGATGACCAGTCGGGCCCGATTCCTGCAATATCGATCAAAAAGTTCGAGAGAAGCTGTTTGCCGTAGAGGGTGTGCTGCACCTCAGGGTGAAACTGCAGTGCATAGATTTTCAGGGCACCTTTGCTTCCGAAGCTTTCAAAGGCACACATTTCGGAGTTGTCGCTGCTCGCCGTTACCCTGAACCCTTCAGGAAGTCGTACCACCTTGTCGCCATGGCTCATCCAGACATCAGAATCAGGAATATTGCGAAAAAGGGGGCTCTCATGTTCTCCGTCATGGTTGACCAGAATTTTTGCACGCCCGAACTCATGCTTAGCCGAACTGGCAACCTCTCCTCCGAAATGTTTTGCAATGGCTTGCAGGCCGTAACAGATGCCGAGTATGGGAATACCGAGTGAAAAGATCCTCTCATCCGGTAGAATAGCCGATTCATCATAAACGCTTGTCGGACCGCCAGAAAGGATGATGGCCTTTGGGTTGTGCTCCTTGATGCTCTCAGGTGAAGCATTGTAGGGAAGAATTTCAGAATAGATCCCCAGTTCGCGCACACGACGGGCGATCAATTGAGTGTATTGTGATCCAAAATCAAGAACGAGTACCGATTGCATAAAAAAAGCGGTTGTGCAGTTAAATAAGTGTGAAATCAGAAGACTTTCTCTTCTGTTGGCTGTTGTTCCTGCAATGAATTTTGCATGTCAGGAGCACCATTGCTGCTTCCGGTAGCAGTGCTGTCTCTCTCCGCTGCCAGAGTTGTTCCATTGTTTGATTGTACCGGATGGGCTTGATAGTATTGGAAACCCTTGGGTGTGAAATATTCAATATAGGCATCACTGTTGAGCATATCGGATGGCATATTGCTCTGTGCTGAAATTGGTACGGCAATAATGGTTTCTGGAATATGGAAATTCCTGTTCTGGAGTTTCAGCGCAGGATCACTGTAGCACCGTTTCATAAAGCCAGCCCAGATGGGAAGGGATGCCCGTGCGCCCTGGCCGTATTCCATTGAAGTAAACTTGATACGCTCATCATCAAATCCAGTCCATACAACAGCGACAAGCTGCGGTGTGAAGCCTGCAAACCATGCATCCCTCATACTTTGGGTTGTACCGGTTTTGCCTGCGGCCTCCATGTTGAAAGCGTAGCGAGAGCGGACAGCTGTACCGGTACCCCTGTTGATCACATCCTTGAGCATCGAAACCATCACAAAGTTGGTGGTAGAGTCGATGGCTACACGGCGGTTCGGAGTGTATGCCGATATGAGACGGCTATGCTTGTCCGCAACCTTTAAAATAGAGACTGGCTCCTGCCAGATGCCGTTGTTGGCAAAGGTCGAGAATGCTCCTGCAAGCTCCAGCGGGCTGACCACCGATGTTCCAAGAACAAGGGAGAGGTTTGAGTCGAGGGGCGAAGAGATGCCCATTCTTTTCGCAAAACTGATAATTTCCGGTGTTGAGAGTTGCTCGTAGGCAAGCCGCACAGTCACCTGGTTCAACGACTGGGTAAGGGCCGAGCGCAGCGTTGTCATCCCGCCTGATGAACCGTCAGAGTTTCTTGGCGACCAGACGGTATTGCCGATGTTAAAGGTAAGTGGCTGATCAAGCACCTGGAAGTTTGCGGGTAATCCCTTGTCGATAGCAGCGGTATAGACAAAAGGCTTGAAGGTTGAGCCTGGCTGCCGCTTTGCTTGCCAGACATGGTCATACTGATACTTATACTCATCGGGTGAAAACTTGTTCCCTCCAACCCATGCCTTGACATGGCCATTGGTCGGGTCGATGGCCACCAGAGCCACCTGTATCCTGGTTTTTTCTTTCAGGAGCTCACTCACCCAAACCTTGTCAGCCTTGATTTGCGCCATTGCCTTCTTGTACGAGAGTTTACTCTCTATCAGCCCCTTGAACCGTTCGCTTTCGGCGATCATCTGATTCTTGAGCGACTCAGGCCACACCCATGAGCGATCAAATGCCGACTGCAGTTCGGTCAAATGGGCCTCAGCAGCCTGCTGGGCATAATTCTGCATCCTGCTGTCGAGCGTTGTCTGGATGGTCAGGCCGTCGCGGAAGAGATTGACATTTCCTGCAGTCGAAGAAGGTTTAAACGTCTGGCGGATATACTCGGTAAAGTAGGGGGCCATTCCCTGATGGTTTACCGGAGTATATTTGAGCCGCAGAGGGCTCTGCTTTGCCTTTGCAGCCTGTGCGGGGGTAATGAAGTTGACCTTCTCCATCTGGGATAGAATCAGGTTCCTCCGTCCAAGGGCACTTGCAGGAAATTTGGCCGGGTTGTAGGCTGTAGGACTCTTCAGCGTTGCAATAAGCGTTGCACTCTCCGGCAGTGTCAGCAGCCAGGCCGATTTGCCGAAATAGGTCTGGGCAGCAGTCTCAATGCCATAAGCTCCGGATCCGAAGTAGACGGTGTTGAGATAGAGCGCCAGAATCTCATCCTTTGTATAGGTTTTTTCCAGTTCGATGGCAGTAATAAGCTCCTTGACCTTTCGGCTGACCGTTCGTTCCTGGGTCAGGTAGAGGTTTTTGGCAAGCTGCTGGGTAATGGTACTCGCTCCCTGCCATCTGCTGCGTCCCTTGAGGATATTTTCACCCATAGCGAGCACAAAGCGCCTCACATCAACTCCCCAGTGACTGTAAAAATTGACATCCTCAGTTGCAATAAGGGCATTGCGCGTCGACATCGGAATGGATTTCAGCCCAATGAAGGTACGGTTCTTCACAAAAAACTTGTGCAGCAGTACGCCGTCTTCTGAGTAGACCAGCGAGGCGAGGTCTGGATTGGGATTTTCAAGCTCCTCAAGGCTCGGAAGTCCAAGAAAAGAGCCCTTTGCACAGGCTTCGGGAGCCGTTGCAGTTATGGCAATGAATGCCGCAAAAAGGAAAACAAAGGCTTTACTCAATATTTTATTCACAGTAGCAAGTAATCTTAAGGTTTACATCGTCAGTCACGAGATTGCTTTTTTCTCCTGACCGCCATGCAGTTTATTGCGGACTCTGTTTATGAAATTGTTCCGCAAATTCAAAATGTTTTTTAAGCTCAGCGGCAAAGAGAGCGCTCTCTTCAAGCATCGGAAGATGGCCGAGCTCCATAAACTTTGCCAGTCGGGTCGGTGCCGAAGATTGGGCCAGCCGTGTTTCATAGAGCGTGATGGTGCCTTCGGGAGGAATGGTATGATCCTCCATCCCGACACTGCACAGAAGCGGCGAAGAGATCAAAAGCACATGACGGGTATAGCTCCTCAGTACCTCTCGGTCAATCGAAAACTTGCCGACCGCATTGGTTGCCTCTTTGTCGGACTGCGTGAAGTCTTCAATAAGGATATTGTGGTACTCTTTGCTGATCTCTTTTGTGGCCGCCCGTTTGATGAAGAGGTTTTTCATCGGTTCGAGCTGGAAAATGGAGCGGAAATTCATGGAAAAGTCGATCAGACCGCCAAGAAAGAAGAGCCCAAGAGAGGTAAATGCCGTCTCTTCAAAAATACCGCAGGCGATAATGGTGGCCGAAACCAGCGCATTGGGATAGCGTATGCAGAGTTCAGTTGCCACCATCCCGCCCATCGAGTGGCCGACAATGTGCAGCTTTCTTGAAGTGTGGAGTCCGAGATGCTCAATAAGCTCTGCGGCCTCATCACTAAATCCCTGAATGGTAAAGGTCGGTTCATACCCTTTGATGACCGTTTTCCCCGTACCGCTCTGGTCGTAAGTAATGCAGCGATACTCCTTCGAGAGAATGTCGACCACTGGCGTCCAGTATCGGGAGGAGATTGCCCATCCGTTCACAAAAAGCACGACAGGTTTTTCCCTGGCTGAAGGATCGCTCTCCGCACTGTCTTCGTAGTAGAGCTGGCAACGCTTGGACGATAAATAACTCATGAGAGTTGTATTATTATTCTTCTCAAAAAACCGAAGCTTAATATAACAATAACCCGAAATATCTTCTCTTCACTCATCCCTCCCGCTTTTGCGACTCTGTTGCCCAATGAGTACATTACTGTGGCCAAAAACAGAGATTTTTCATCTATCAAGAGTGACGCCATGGACTATTTTACAACTCTCCTCTCCTCTCTCGTCGACTTTATCCTCCATATTGACACCCATCTGCAGATGCTTGCAACCGAGTATGGTTTCTGGCTCTACGCCATTCTGTTTATCATTGTATTCTGCGAAACGGGGCTCGTTGTCACCCCCTTTCTGCCAGGCGACTCCCTGCTTTTTGCTGCCGGGTCACTGGCCGCAGTGCAAGGCTCATCGCTCAACCCCCACCTGCTCTTCGTGCTTTTTTTTGTCGCGGCGGTGCTTGGCGATACCCTCAACTACCAGATTGGCCACAAAATCGGCCCCAAAGTGTTCAATTACAAAAAATCACGCTTCTTCAATCCGGAACATCTCATCAAGACCAACCATTTTTTTCTTAAATATGGTGGCAAGACCATCATCATTGCCCGTTTTATCCCCATCGTCAGAACCTTCGCCCCTTTTGTTGCCGGTATCGGTATCATGCACTACCGCCGCTTTCTCCTCTTCAATATTGCTGGCGCGGCGCTTTGGGTAGGATTATTCAACTACAGTGGCTACTTTTTTGGCCAGCTTCCCATTGTTCAGCAAAATTTCAAGCTGCTGATTATGGCCATTATTGTGCTCTCCCTGATGCCTCCGGTTATTGAGTACCTCAAACACCGCTTTGGTCGGAAGCAGGATAAACCAAATTGTTAACAGAATGTTGATAACCTGTTGATGGATTGCTTGTATGGCTCTGTCGTCTGCGCGGCAGGCGAACTCGCTGTAGACGTTAACTGATTTTTAAAAAGCAGGTTACTTGTTTTTTTTTGAGGTGCGCCTGCACTCTCCGTGCCCATCACAGGGGTTGACAGGTTGCCGTTGAATGGTGCGCGGATTGTTGATAAGTGATAACTGCAGAATGGGATGGATGACGAAAACTTCTCCCGGAAAGAGGAAAAGAGTACAAAATCCTGAAATAAAATTATTTTAATCCCCAGAATTTTTTATAATTACAGCCTCTTGAAGATCACATCGGCGTATAGCGCAGCCTGGTAGCGCACTTCCTTGGGGTGGAAGGGGTCGTGGGTTCAAATCCCGCTACGCCGACTCTCTTACCCGCATACTCTCCCTGATTTTCTCTCTATCACCCCTTGATCTCTCTTTTTCCTGCTTCCCGTTCTGTATATTTCGCCTATGGACATCCTTGCGAAATTACAGATTCTTTCCGGTGCAGCCCGTTACGACGCATCGTGCTCTTCCAGCGGAAGCAAGCGCGAAGGGCCTGCCAGCGGTATCGGCAACACCTCGAACAGCGGTATCTGCCACTCCTGGGCGGATGATGGTCGCTGCATATCGCTTCTCAAAATCCTTCTCTCCAATGACTGCCAATACGACTGCGCCTATTGCGTCAACCGATCATCCAATGTTGTAGAGCGAGCCTCTTTCACCGCACGGGAGGTGGTTGACCTCACCCTCGACTTTTATCGCCGCAACTACATTGAAGGGCTCTTTTTAAGCTCAGCCGTCATGGGGAGTCCCGATCAGACGATGGAGCGAATGGTCAGAGTGGCCCAAACCCTTCGCACCGAAGAGCAGTTCGGCGGCTATATCCATCTCAAAATTATTCCCGGCAGCAGCAGCGAACTGGTGCGCAAAGCGGGGCTCTATGCCGACCGCATCAGTGTCAATATTGAACTCCCTTCGCAAGCCTCTCTTGAGCGGCTTGCCCCCCAAAAGCACAAAGAGGCCATTCTTGCGCCTATGGCCCTGATTGGCCGCGAGATAGCGTCCAGTCTTGTCGAGCGCAAAACGAGCCGTCATGCCCCCCGCTTCGCCCCGGCAGGCCAGAGTACCCAGATGATTATCGGTGCCAGCCCTGAAAACGACTTCCAGATTCTGCGTCTCTCCCAGGGGCTCTATAAAAAAATGCAGCTCAAGCGGGTCTACTACTCCGCCTACATGCCGGTCAGTGACGACAACCGCCTTCCCGTGCTTGCCGCGCCGCCTCTCTTGCGCGAGCACCGTCTCTATCAGGCCGACTGGCTCCTGCGTTTCTACGGCTTTTCCGCCGAAGAGATCCTTTCGGATGATGCCCCGAACCTCGACGAATCGTTCGACCCCAAAAGCGCCTGGGCCCTGCGCCACCCTGAATTTTTTCCGGTCGAAATCAACCGTGCCGACTACGGCACCCTGCTCCGCGTACCGGGCATAGGGGTCACATCGGCCAAACGAATTATCGCCGCCCGTCGTTTTTCAGCCATTACTCCGGAAGGGATGAAAAAGATCGGGGTGGTGATGAAACGGGCAAAATATTTTATCACCTGCTCGGGCAGGAGTTTTGAAAAAACAGACCGGCCAGCCGCCCTTCTCCGCCAGCAACTGCTCCTTGGCGAAAGCCCGGCACCGGCACGCTCAACACAACTGGTAATCCCCGGAATTTTTTCCTGATGCCATGAACCGATACCTTTACGACGGCACCGCCGATGGCCTTCTCTCCGCCATTGCCTGGATACTTGAAGAGGAGCCCGACCCTGAGCAGGTTGCCCTCGCCGAGCGGCAAGACACCCTCTTCGAAGATGGCTTCTTTCTCGCCACCGATGCTATCCAGGCCGAAGATCTCTTTTTCCGTCTCCGCCAGCACGCCCCTGATGCCGTCCACACCCTCTACTCCTTCATGCTTGCCGAAAAAGAGGGGATGGAGAGCAGCCTGCTCCATTACATTGCACTCGCCTTCATCCACGGCGACAAGGTCAACGGCTACCTCACCCACCCCGCAGTGCGCGACATTGTCGGCGTCGCCAAAAAAGCAGGCAGGGAGCTCCACCGCATGAAAGGGCTCCTGCGCTTCGAAAAACTCCGGGATGGAGCCTACTTTGCAAAAATGGAGCCCGACCACAACATCATCCACCCCCTTGCCTACCATTTCCGCAGCAGGCTTCGGGCGCAGCACTGGTTCCTCTACGAC
>CAIXCO010000217.1 GCA_903917955.1 uncultured Chlorobiaceae bacterium
ACTTGTAGTTCAAAGTACGGAGTAAACTGGTCTTTTTGTGAAGTAAAAAGACCCTCGCCCCGTAACGATTTTAAAATATCGTAAGCCATTGACGGTACCGGGCCATTGGCCATGGCGATATAGGTATCATCAGTAATAGCACACCCATACCTCGACAGATGTTTCTGATCCGCGAAATACAGAATTTTAAATACCTTATGGAAATCACAGATGCCGCCTGACTTCTGGATGATATACAATAAGGTATTAACGGTAATGGCAATCTTTTCGGATGGTGAGTTCATGGCTTCAATCTATAAAAATTTTGCATTTCCGCACATTTTTTTAAGGCATACCGTTTAACAACCATTTTCACCTCCAATTCCTCACCACGCAATACCAATACTCCTCTTTTTTTGCGCTTTTGTAAGGACTTTCAGTTCGTGTTTGATAGTGTGAAAAAACGTAACCTTATATAATTCCTTGCGATATATTGTGTCGCGCGCAGGCCAAGTCCCATTCCATTTTTTCGCCCAGCACAATCATCACTCGCAAGGAGGCGAGCTGCCAGATGATTCCTCAGTCAAAAGGACTTGACGGGGGGGGGGGAGGCGATTAACTGTTCAAAACACGCAATACGGTGTCGGGTGCTTTTTTGACAAGATTCAGCAAGACAAGCGCCGGGCCGTGCGGCTTGCGGTCACCCCGTTCCCAATGTCTCAGTGTGGCGACACTGATGCCGAACGCAGAGGCAAACTCATCCTGCGTCAGGCGTGTTTCCTTCCGGATGCTTTTGACCTTGACGGGTTCCGGCTGAAGCACTCTGACCTTGACTGTTTTTCCCTCTGAATAATCAACAGCCTCTTCCAATCCCTTTTTTATGCTCTCAAAAACGTTATCCATTTTTATCTCTTATAGTTTTGAACGAAAACCTTTGTCAGCTCGGCCAGCTCATTTCGTTCTGCTTTGGTCAGGTTTCCTTGCTCACTTTTACTGAAGGCCGTTAACAGAAAAAGCGGCATATCAGGATTGTGATAAAAGTCTCAATTTTCGAACACCTCCGGTTCCCTGAATCAAAATCCCGGACGTTGGGTTTGTTGCAAGGTAGGAGAGTAGAAAATCATGCTCCTCACTACTCATCAGCTTTTCTGATTGTATTATTCAATGAAGCGTTCGGTTTGAACCTGTGCAGGTGTTTTGGCTGTTGCAGCAGCAGGTGCCAGTATCCGCTTAACCTGTAGTAGCTGATATGGTGGAGCATATGCAGGGCTCGAATCATCCTCAACGAGCAAACCACGATCCTACAGGAGCTGTAGCTGCTCTTTATGGCTTAAGGGTGGCTTTGTATACTGTTCCAGCATAGAAGGGGAGGGTTCCGACATAAAAAGAAAAGGCCCACCCTGAGCGCGCTGTTCTTACGGGAAGCGGGGTGAGCATGTTGATTGCATAGTAAATAAGAATACATGAAAAAGCAATTGAAATCCACATTCCACCCTCATCCAGTAATCCATCAATCAGCATGAATCAAGGGATACTCAAAATTCCTGCGTATATTCGTCTTTTGCGAACTTGTAAGAGAGGCGGTAATCGGCGGTATTATACCGATCTGTACAAGAAGCAGAAATGCAATTGATCAAATATGGCAACTGTATACTTAATTTTGGATTAGCCGTATTTTGAGTTGTAAGTTTAGGCGTTCTTATGTGGGTTGTACTTCAACAATCTGCGGATGAAGCAGATCAATCTGATTGTTGTTAGATTGACCTTGTCGGTCGAGTATGCGAAACAAAGACGCTCTTCCAACAATCTGACTTTTCGTGAAACGTTGACACGTCGA
>CAIXCO010000218.1 GCA_903917955.1 uncultured Chlorobiaceae bacterium
AAAGCGAATTGGTACTCATCTTTAGAGGAAAAAGTTCATAACCATAAGCATTTTCAGGTTGAATACAGACAGTTTGCTCTTCCGAGTCGTTATACTTGATGTTGAGAGAACCAATATTTTTTCCAGTAAACAGGCGAACAATATCAAAGGAATCATCATCTCTCTTACTCGTTTTCAATCCGATTGTAAGTACAGTATCTAAAGAATCACTCTGTAATCCATATCCACAAACGCCGCAATCTACCAAACTTTTTATAAGCGTTATACGCCCGGCAAGCCATGATGCATCCGAAAAAGAGACAATATCAGAAGGGCTATTAGTTTTTGCCAACTGAAACGGAAAGACAATTCCACGACCCGCATTTCCATAACGTTCTTGAAAGCCTTTTCTTAAGGCTCTTGTCATTAAGTCTGCCTGAATATGTGAATCTCCGATGTGAACAATCCTTACTATCTGCTTCCATGGAGAAGCCGTTTTCTTCAATTTTTCTGCTAATTTTGAAAGCTGATCCGGGTTTGATATACAATTCTTCCGATTATTGAAAAAGCTATACCGAAGGCTGTCAGAAAGAACTATACCTGGCGTTATCAAGTCAACAATATGACTATGATGCAGAAATCGATTTTGATTTTTTTTATACGCAAGGTGTGGCAGATATTTTATTTTTGTTTGATGAATTCCTTTATTTTTGTGCGATATGTTTTTTTGATGACTTTTGTGATCCAATCGGGCTTCTGTATTATTAAAAGAAATAATTGTGAACAGAAGAAAAATAATCACGGCATTGAATCGTACCTGCATACGTCACATCTCCATTAGTATGGTTGTCAATAAACTATTACGAGTCAGCCATGCAAATATATTAAAACTGCAAATATATAGGCATAATTGGCTCTGAACTCTTAAAATAAGCATACACTGCAACAAACACTAAAAGCACAAAAACATTGACTATAACCGGCATTTTTCCAAGTCTTTTTTTCACATATCCAACCAAACTGTCAGGAAGAAAATGTAACACAAACCCAAGTCCAATCATAATCATCACTGGCCTATAATTTTCAACTAACGGAATGATGCTGTCAAATGAAAAATCAAACAGTATTTGTTCAATCATCTGGAAAGCAAGCTCCAGGCTGTAGGCTTTGAAAAATATCCATCCCAGACAAACAAAATGAAAGGTAATAATTGCCGACAAGAAACTCAATAATCCGAATTTATTTCCCGATTTTTTCTTATAAATACTTGACAAGACCTTATGTACGACAAGAGCGCCTCCATGTAAACCACCCCATGCAATAAAGGTCCAACTGGCTCCATGCCATAATCCGCCAAGCAGCATAGTAATAAACAGGTTTATATAGGTACGGAATGTTCCGCAACGGTTACCGCCTAATGGCTTGTAGAGATAGTCGCGAAGCCAGCTTGAAAGGGATATATGCCATCTTCTCCAAAAATCTGAGATTGAGCAGCTTTTATAAGGCGAATTAAAGTTTGCCGGTATGGTAATGCCGAGCCATTTTGCAATACCTATTGCGACGTCACTGTAGCCACTGAAGTCACAATAAATGACAATTGCGTAGCCATAAACGGCAAGCAGACATTCAATGCCCGTATGAAGAGATGGTCCATCAAAAATATAGTTGACAAAATTTTGTGTAATATAGTCAGAGATGACAACCTTCTTGAACAATCCGGTAAGAATAAGATAGAACCCATCTGCAAAATTTCTCTCTGTAACCACATAAGGCTTTTTCAACTGGGGAATAAAATCACTCGCCCTGACGATTGGTCCCATGACTAACTTCGGAAAAAAAGAAAGAAACAGGAGATAATTTAAAAACTTTTTTTCAGGCTTGATTTTTTCGTGATAAACATCAATAGTATAACTAAGATTTTCAAAGGTGTAAAACGAAATACCAACAGGCAAAAGAATATTCAGTGGATGAATGCCTGCGCTCAAAGAATCATTACATATCTCTATAAAAAAATTTGTGTACTTAAAATAGAACAGGAGGCCAAGATTGGTAATAATGCTCAGTACCAGCAAAGCTCGCTTGGCAAAAAGCTTTTTTTGCCTGCAAATCAGATTTGAGAGAAAATAATCAAGAATTGCTGAAAGAATAACAAGCAGCACAAAGCTTCCGCTTGCTTTGTAGAAAAAATAGAGCGAAAATATTGACAGAATGACCGTCCGAGCAGTATATCTCTCCCTGAACAAGTAGTAAAAAGTGAAAAAAAGAAATAAGAAATAAACAAAAAAACCGTTATTAAAGAGTAACGGATTTTTTGGATCATAAAGAAGCTGTCTTAAAACGGCATCGCCATCAATCACAAAAAAAATCATTATTTATATAATACTGATTTCTTGGAAAGTTTATAATAATCGTTCATAAATGCGTTATAAAACAGGTTACCAAGGGTAACTGCCCCACGAGGGGATGGATGAATATAATCCCTTCCTGCAAGTCTGTCAGCTCCTTCCACCCATTTGACGATTGTGCCGTTTCCTCCCATTGTCTGGTAAAAATTGAAAAACGGAATCCCGTTATTATAGGCAAGAGTGGCTTGTATCTTAAGAAGTGAATCAAGCCCCACGGCAGTCTTCCATTCCGTTCCATAACGAAATGCCCGGTCAGTACAGCTTATCATCAATAACTCTGTATTCGGAAAATGTGTTTTGATTTTTTTTAAAACTGGATCCATTCCATTGAGGTAATAATCATAGTTTTTGTCATACGCCCTGAACATCACATTTACACCATATTGAATGACAATGAGATCATAAGTACCGCTTTGTGAAATTTCGTCAAGAAATTTTTCATTCAATCGACCCAACTCAAAGCCACTAATTCCCCTGAATGAAAAATTATCTATTATGACTCCATATTCAGGCTCAGAGCTAACACCATACAATGCAATCCATTTTGATGGAACAATAAGATTAATCGATTTTTTTTGAGACCTGTCAATCAAAACTCTATTAAAGAGGCGTGAGCCATTAATTGGCAGATTCGACTTATTCACCGTGACAACTGTGTTGGAATCAAGTGGACCACAAATCAACCATTTTTCAAGCACTTGCGATGAATCTTTAACGGTATTATCTCTCAGAGACAACCGTCCTGAAGAGGAATAAAATACATGGCCAGAAAAAAAAAGAGGGTCATTGGATGATCGTTTTTTAAAATTATCATCGACCCAGGAACCTGATGATCGAGCAATGGCGCTAATTCTAAATTGTGAAGTTATTGATTTAAAAGGAACAAAGCCAACGCCATGATTGCCGGAAAATTTATCTTGAAGAAGTTCCCTTACAGTCTGAGTGATACGGTCACCCTCAATCAACGAATCACCAAACCAGGCAATTCTAACCTTGACTTTTTGTCCGCTATTTAAAGCAGACAATTTCTTCATTATGATCGGCAGCGCTGGTCGAGTTGTGTCAATTTTAAAATTTATAAAAACACGAGGAAGACGATATTGTATGAACGACATGCTGTCAGGATATGCGCTCCGAATCTTTAATGAATCAGAAGAAAAAACACCCTTGTCCGCGAGCAAACTCTTTTTAATTTCTGTTGGCGCAGGTTCAGGAAAGAGTTTGATATCAGATAAAATATCGACATTATTAATCGAAGACCAATAAACGGACAACTGACTTGTAAAGCATGATTCAGCAAGTAAAAAAAGAAAGGATAATGTGATAAATATTAAAACCTTTTTGTTGTAATTTTTCATATAACAATCAAAAAAAATTAACTACTATCCTGCTTTTATAATAGAGATAACATATTTTTTCTCCGATATCGTTTTCTCCCATTTACTCCCAATATCATGGCCAGCAAAAAAGCCACAAAAAGTACCTTGCAAAAGAGTACCGAATATACGTAACATATTCGAATATCAGAGACTTTAGCAACTGTTTCTCCCTGTGTATGCTTCAACCATGAGCCACTTCACTGCACCACCATCTGCCGGGTTTTGGAGCGAACCTCAAGTCCGGGACGACCAGCAGCAGCATACCGTTGCATCACAGCAAGATGGGCTCGGGGAAGAAAGGAACCAGGAACAAGGACGCAATGCTGAGGACGGGCATAGTTGAGCCAGGAGGTTATCTGCTGCTGCTGTTTCGGAGCAAATCGGTAGACCCAAAGAAATGCAATGTCAGCTTTATAGAGTTCCTCCTCTTTCAGACGGCTGGTACCCGAAACGATAAGCAGGGAGTGCTCCCGACTCCAGAGCTTGAGCACCTTCTCTGCTGGGCGGACAATAACCGTAGAATGCAATGCAAGTTGTGTACTCTCTTGCAACAGGTGATGACGGGCAGGTACTTTTGCGATGAGAGAATCGGGTGTATAAAACCCTACGACAGCTTGAGGTGCGGCCATACCGTACCCATCGAGCTGCTGCGCAATGCGCTTCTGGTCGCGCGGCGCCCTGCCTGCGTCAATCTGTACAGTTTCGCTGCCCGAGGAGAAGAGTATGGAAAGGTTCCTGCCCAGATTGACCGTCACCATGTCGGGAACATCGGGGCGGGAACGCAACAAAAACGAGTACCAGAAAAGCAGGTTAATACCAAGCAGCAGCGAGATAGTAACCCTCCCCCATGCTCTCCGGTAGCCGAAAAAGAGCAGTGCCGCAAGGAGCGCGTAGTAGAGCCAGACTTCAACGCCATCAGGCCTGAGTGTTATGGATGCAAAAGGAAAACGGCTGAACCAGAGAGCTGAACGAAGGGTAAGCTCTGCCAGGAAAAAAGAGCTTGCAGCAAAAAATGAGGCCGCATACCCTGAAACAAGGTTGAGTAGCAGCATCGGCACAAGGGCGTACATCAGAAGTGTGGAAAAAAGCACAACGGGGATATTGGCAAGAATGCTGATAACCGAGAAGGTGCCAAAATAGTAGGCAATAACGGGCGAAACCCCGATAATTGCGGCAAGGGTTATCATGACACCGCTGAGCAGGATACGGCCCGCGCTCCGCAAAATTCCTCCCCCTTTTTGCTGTGAATCGACGAAGCGGGGATACATCAGAAGAATCGCCAGAACCGCACCGTTGGTCATCAAAAACCCCGGATTGAGGAGGTCGAAGGGATCGAAAACAAGAATCAACAGGTCGGCAAAAGCAAGCGAATTAACAGGATAACTTTTTCGACCAAGTGTCTCCCCGCCGATCAGCACAAGAGACATGAAGGCTGCTCGTTTGACCGACGGAGAGTTTCCGGTAACATAACAGTAGACGAGCAAAATAAAACAGAAAAGCACGAAGGAGAGCCACCGCCCTGCAGTAGTCATCTTGAAACGCTGCAGGCAAATTTGAATAACAAGGGCAAGCAAACCAACATTAAGCCCTGAAACGGCAAGGATATGTGCTGTGCCCGTCAGCTTGAAGGCCTCAAAAACCTCCTCCGACATCGACTCCCTTTCGCCCGTCAACACCCCTGCAGAGAGCTTTCGTTCCTCCCCATCCGGCATCAGCTCTTCAAGGCTCTTTGCAATGTAATCGTAGACTGGCTGCACAATGAAGCGCTCAAAACCATTGAGCCTCGGCTCCCCTTCATGCCGCACCTGCCAGGGGCCCGCGCAGTAAAGCTGCACAGAGAGTTGCTTCATGCGGGCTGCTTTTCGAGGATCGAACTCACCCCGATTGGCTGCTTCCGCAACAAGATCAAGCTTTCCCTTCACACGAACCATATCACCATAGACGATCTTAACATCCGGTTTGCCTGCACTGCGCATGAAAATTTTTGCCCTGTCATGGAGTTTGATGATTTTACCATTTTCAAAGAGCTCCTCCACCTCCATAATCCAGCCAACTCCTGTTTTTGAAAAATTTGGCCGGTCGTCAATCCGCCCGTAAAGCAGCACGTTTTTACCGACGAAACGCAATAGCCCGTCGCGAGGCGCATAATGGAACTGGTAATCACTGTAGGCGGCAAAACAGGAAAAGACAAAAAGCGAGTAGCTGAAAGCTGTAAAAAAGAGCGGGAATGGAGCTTTACTACGCATCTTTTCATAGAACATAGCTGCAAGAAGGGCCAGAAGAGCAAGGGCACAGAGCAGCAGCCACCCTTCAACTGGCAAGAAGAGATTTACCCCTGCAAGAATCCCCGGAATGACAAGGCAAAGCAACCGTACCGCCGGGTAAGGCGCAAGAGAAAAGTTTGCGGAGTACCGCAGCTCCTTTATTTTTTCTACTTTAGGCAAATCTTTGTTTGTATATTCTTTTTTTCATTCAAGCCTCTAAACGTCACTCTCTGTATGCTTGTCAAAGAAATACTGGACTCTGCCACAAAACCTGTCTTCAGTTTTGAGTTTTTTCCCCCGAAAAAAGATGAAGAGTGGGAAACACTGTTTGAAACCATTGCCGCACTCTCGCCACTCAGCCCCTCTTATGTCAGCGTAACCTACGGAGCCGGTGGATCGACCCGCTCAAGAACCCATAGCCTGGTGACAAGGATTCAGAAAGAGAGCGGGCTTACCGTCGTATCGCACCTCACCTGCATCTGTTCCGACAAAGAGGAGACCGGAGCCATCCTGCAAAACTACCAGGAGCACGGTATCAATAACGTGCTTGCACTGAGAGGCGACAAACCAGCCGGGATGGCATCAATGGCCGATGCCATCAAAGACTTCCCTTATGCCATCGACCTCGTTCGCTTCATAAAAAAAGAGTACCCCGATTTCGGCGTCGGCGTAGCGGGCTTTCCTGAAGGGCACCCCGAAACACCAAACCGGTTAAAAGAGATCGACTACCTGAAAGAAAAGGTCGATGCCGGAGCCGACTATATTGTCACACAACTCTTTTTTGATAACCGCGATTACTTCGATTTCGTTGAGCGCTGTACCCTTGCTGGCATTACCGTGCCCATCATCCCGGGAATCATGCCTATCACCACACGAAAAGGGATGATCAGAATGGCGGAGCTCGCACTTGGCGCAAGGGTTCCTGCTACTCTCCAGAAAAAAATCCTTACCGCTGCAGACGACACCGAAATTGCCTCAATCGGTATCGAATGGGCTACAGGACAAGTGCAGGAGCTGATCGACCATCATATCAAGGGCATCCACTTCTACACCCTGAACATGGCCGACGCAACCCTTAAAATCTTCAACAACATCCACCAGTAATACCTTTACAAGAGCGGTGACTCCTCATCCTCAAAGCAGCTCATTCTGTACGAGCTGTTTCAGGGTTTCACGCTTACGGATAAGGCGTACCTCACTTCCGTTCACCATAACCTCCGCCGGGCGAAGCCTGCCATTGTAGTTGCTGCCCATAACGGCTGCGTAAGCCCCTGATGACATCACGGCAAGCAACTCCCCCTCTTCTGCGGCACCAATTGAGCGTTGGCGTGCAAAAAAATCACTCGACTCACAAATCGGCCCGACCACATCGGCAACAATGCTCTCCTCATGAAAGGTGACCGACTGAACTTCATGATGCGACTGATAGAGCGCTGGACGAATCAGCTCAGTCATCCCTGCATCGACCACAAAAAACTGTTTTTTGGTATGATTGCTCTTTTTATAGAGAATTCTGGTCAACAGAACCGAAGCATTGGCAACCAGGTAGCGTCCCGGTTCAAAAATCACCTTGACACCAAGAGGCTGAAGCATTGGAATAAGCTTTTCGGCAAACTGTTCAATCGGGGTGGCCGGTTTCTGTTGGTCATAGGTTACCGGAAACCCGCCGCCGATATCAAGAAATTCAATGGCAAAGCCAAGCTCTCTGGAAGCATTGAAAATGGCGAGCAGCTTCACAGTAGCAGCCACATAATATTCCGGATCAAAAATCTGTGATCCGATATGCATGTCGAGCCCGACAAGCTTGAGATGAGGCAAGCAGGCAAGAAGTGAAAATACCTGGGGAAGCTCAGCCTCATCAATGCCGAATTTCTCCTTGCTGTCGCCAGTAGTAATATAGGGATGGGTTTCAGCCGTCACATTCGGATTAATGCGTATGGCAACAGCGGCTTGTTTTCCAAGCTCTCCGGCGATCCGGTTGATAGCCCGCAGTTCCGACAAGGATTCAGCTTTCAGCATGAGCACCCCGCTCTGAAGAGCATAGACAATCTCGTCAGCCCTCTTGCCGACACCGGCAAAAATGATTTTTTCCGCCGCGACACCAGCCTGAAGAGCCCGATAAAGTTCTCCTGCAGAATTAACATCGCAGCCACAACCCAGTTCTGCCAGAGTACCAATAACCGCAAGATTAAAGTTGGCCTTGACTGAATAGCAGGTAAAATGGGGCAACTCTTTAAACGCGTGCTCAAAAGTCTGACAGCTTTCAATAAGGCTCCTCCGCGATGTCACAAAAAGAGGCGTTCCGAAAGTGGCGGCAAGCTCTTCAAGGCTAACGTCATCGCAATGAAGCTTTGCTGCGGTATAATGAAAAAAATTACTGTCAAGCACGATTTCTACCTGTTAAAAGGGTTATAAAGAGCCTAAAAATAACTTTTCTCCCATTATCACAGAAAGAAAAAACCCATAACTTGCAAAATCGCCTTTCAGCGCTTATATTGGAAGCTCTTTACAATTACAACCTGATTGAGGTTCCCATGGCAAAAGGCAAAGAAAACAGAATCGTTATCACTCTTGAATGCACTGAAGCAAAAAAAGAGGGGAAAACGGTTTCCAGATATACCACTACAAAAAACAAGAAAAATACCACGGAACGTCTTATCTTGAAAAAGTACAATCCTAACATGCAGCGTCATACACTGCACAAGGAAATCAAGTAAGATTTTTTTTGTACTGGTCTGAGCATGAAGAAATGCCCGAATGGCGGAATTGGTAGACGCACGCGTTTCAGGGACGCGCGCCGCAAGGTGTAGGAGTTCGAGTCTCCTTTCGGGCACAAACAATCTTTTCAGTCGATATAGACGTGAATACGCTCAACAACATAGCATCAGTCGATTCAGCTCAGACCGGGTTTTTCACATACAATGCACAGGTATGCACCTTTTCTTGAGAGGGTGCTTTTTTTATTGTTTTAATAATCCAAAATATCAGGAGTAGTGGATCATACAAAAATAAACCTCCTTGTCAAGCTCCAGCATCTTGACAATCAGATAGAGAGCATCGTCAGCCTTCAGAAAGGTCTGCCAGAGGAGATTGATGCCCTGGATGAAGACCTGGGATTTATCACCAGCCAGATCGAATCACGAAAAAAAATAGCTGACGATCACCTGAAAGCACGCACGCATCTGCACGAAACGATCAATGAATGCAAAAACAAGATCCTGAACTTCAAAGAGAAGCAGACGCTCGCCCGCAACAACAAGGAGTACGACGCTCTCTCCAAACAGATCGAATACGAAGAGAAAGAGATCGCTCAGGCCGATATACAGCTTCAGGACATTGTTCATGCCATACAGCGCTCGCAGGAGATCCAGAAAAAAGGACGCCTGCTTATTGCCGAGAACCGCTATGACGAGATTACTGAAGATATGATGCCTGACGACGTCCTGCATCAGCAGCTCGAGGATCTGAAAAAACAGATTGACCACAAAAGAGAGGAGCTGGAGAGCATTGTTATTGAAACAGCCGAAGATGTCGGTTCACTGAAAAAAAAGGTGAAGGCGCAACGGTTACTTATTGCCACTGAAGCAAAAAGGCTGCTCGACAAATACGACCACCTCAGAAGCGGTACATTAAATAACGCCGTCGTAAAGCTGAACCGCAACGCCTGTTCCGGCTGCAACACAAGGGTTCCAACCAATCGTCATACACTGATTGTCCAAGGTGGATTTTATCTTTGCGAGTCATGCGGACGCATCGTTGTTCACGAACGACTTTTTGAAGAGGCTCAAGAGTAAACAAAAAAAGATGCGTTCAGCACTGTGAACGCTCTATACATTACCGTTCTTTGTAAAACTGAAACCGCAAGTGTGCAGTCGCCGTGCAGCCGCAAGGTTGCGCAGAGGAAAGTCCGAACTTCACAGGGCAGGGTGCCGGTCGAGAGTCGCAAGGCTCAAGCCCGGGGATGACGGCGCAAGCCGCTTATCACAGAGAGTGCAACAGAAAACAGACCGCTCCGGACGACCGGAGTAAGGGTGAAACGGGGGTGTAAGAGACCACCAGACATTGCAGTAATGGAATGTGCTTGGCAAACCTCCCCGAAGCAAGGCTAAATAAGAGGACTTTTCCCCCCGGGGGAAGAGAGCGGCCCGTTCAATTCCGAAAGGAGAGTTCTCGGGTAAGCCGCATTAGATAAATGGCTGCAACCTTACCCGGGGTTCCCGGGTAAGGCACAGAATTCGGCTTATAGCTTTCGGTTTCAGTTTTTTTAATATTTCACTGCCCTTCACTACTGAAAAGTGACCTCGACCTCTTTTTGTGTTTCCAGCTTGATTCCCGGAATATTTTTAAAGATTTTCTGCATCTCTCTGGAAGAAGGGTCAGAACCAAGAGTTGTAAATGATGCGAACTGTTTCGGATTGGCCAACAGCTTGTCAAAATCCACATCCATCAGGGTGATTCTCTTCTCTTTTCGGTACGTCGCATTGGTGCTGACAATTGAACCATTGATATCAACCGCCATGAACACCCTCATTCCTTTGAGAAACTGTTTCATGATACTGGTTGCCATTCTCAGTTGCTCCGCATTTTGCTGAGGCTTTGCGGCTTCTGGAGAACTGGACGATCCAGTCTCCTTTTCCTGATCCATCACGATGACAAGCCTGGATGGAGTCCCCTCTTTAAAGATAAAATGGACATATTGTTTTTTCTTTTTCGGAGCTTGATTGCCTGATGCTGAATCGGCTGAAACACCGGAATCAGGATTACGATTAAGCTGCAACAGGTTGATATCCCTGAACGCATAGAGCGCTTCATATCCTTCATGAGTTTTCGTCACTACCGGGCGAACCGAGATAAAGCGAACCCCTTCGCCTATTTCCTGAGACTTCTTTTCCAGTGCCGCCTTATCGGGCATCTGACCTGCATGCCCTTTTTTACCGGCCTCGGCAAGAGAGTTCATCTGGCCAAGTGACGATTTGCTCATCAACAACCGCTCAGCAATGGTTCCTGTTCCATCAGGCTTGACGCTGACTACGGTACTGACCTCCAGGCAACCAGCCATCGTAAACAGTAGAACGATAAAACCGGCAACCCTGATCAACCCTTTTCTGACCATACGTCCTCCCCTTGTTTAGTTAAAAAATTCAGTCAAGAAGCTGCAGGCGACGAATGGCCTCATCAAGCACAGCATCCTCCTTGGCAAAGCAAAAACGAACCATCTTCTCTCCCCTTTTGTCGTGATAAAAAGCACCACCCGGAACGCTGGCCAGGCCGGTTTTCTGCAGAATGTGCATTGCCCGTTCCTTGCCTGTTAAGCCGGGAATACGGGAGACATCAGCAAGCACATAATAGGCGCCGTCGGGAATAGAGGGATGCAGGCCAGCAAGAGAGAGTGCCTCACAAAAGCGGTCACGCTTTGCCTGATATTCCACCGCAAGATTGTGGTAATAATCGTCACCAAGTTCCCGCAATCCTGTGGCAACACCAGCCTGCAAAGGTGCAGGTGCGCAAACATAGACGAGATCATTGAAATAACCGATTGCCTGAGCCCACCGGGCATCGCAAAAGAGATAACCGATCCGCCACCCTGTAACACTGAACGTTTTTGACGAACCTGAAACAGTAATGGTACGTTCCCTCATCCCCGGCAAAGAGGCAAAAGAGCGATGAACGCAGTCACCGTAAACAAAATGCTCGTAAATCTCATCAGTAAAAACAAACAGGTCGAAACGTTCTGCAAAACTGGCGATGATCTCAAGTTCATCAGACGAGAAAACTTTGCCTGAAGGATTTGCTGGAGTATTGACAATAATGGCTTTTGTTCGCGAAGTAACCGTACGCTCAAGATCATGAGCACTGAATGACCAATCCGGCAAATTGAGCGGAAGGTAAACCGGTACAGCTTCCGCAGCTTGTAACGTACTGATATGATAGCCGTAAAAGGGTTCAAACACAATCACCTCATCGCCCGAATTAAGCAGCGCCTGAAAGGCACAGTAGAGTGCGCCCGTCGCTCCGGCACTGACAATGATCTCACATTCCGGATCAAACGTCAGAGAGGAAAACTTTTTCTGCTTGAGAGCAAGAGCCTCGCGCAACTCCAGCAGACCAGCATAATGGGTGTAGCTGTTTATCCCCTGCCCTATCGCCTCCGCCGCACCCTGAAGAACAGCTTCAGGGACAGGAGTGTCGCAAACCCCCTGGGCAAGATTGATTCCGCCAACCCGACGGCACTCAATCGACATGTTGCGAATTTCCGACTGCAGCATGCAAGCATTCCGATCACTCAGGGTTAAACCCATAAGCTAAATTTTTTATAGAAATGGAAGAAATATACCAGGTTCAGAATGGAAATCTAAACTGGTGATACACAGCATGAAATCCCGACACAGGACCAAACAAGAGAACCAACCCCCACAAAGCAAGCACTGCCGAAATACAAAGAAGAATCATGGCGGGAAAAGCTGCAAAAAACAACTTCACAAGAAACACAACCATCGACCAGAAAGGCATACGGATATCTGTAATCTGACACGTAACCACCACCTTCTGCTCATTCTGAGATTTTTGTTCATCCATAACACCCTCATCACGTTTTCAGTTCTTCGAAAAAAGTCACCAAAAGAACTTACAAAAACGAGAGAAGAAGCGTAAATATCTTTTAAGTAAAGCGCAATTTCAGGCAAAAAAAGAACACAATACACATAAAAAACAATGGATCGCATCATGCAGCAAGAATTTACTTTTTTTTATTACTCAATCTTAATCTATTTTTAAGGTTCTTTTGTGACTCTTTTAAGCCGTAAAGAATATCTTTTGTAAAGAAAAGTCAGGACTACATTAACGATGCTGAACCATGTGGAAATCTATACTTGTACAACGAACATTACCGCTGACGATCTCTTATCTCCTGCTGATTATTGCCGCAATATCACTTGACTACATCCTGCATGTTGCTCATCTTGTGTGGATAGGGCGATATCTTGGAATTGCCGGAACTCTTTTTTTTGCACTCTCCTTTGGCTATTCTGCCCGAAAAAAAAAGGTTTTCAAGAACGGTCCACTCAAATTTTTTCTCAAACTTCACTGTAATACCGGCTGGATCGGAACCCTGATGATCATCGTTCATTCAGGAATCCATTTCAACGCAATTTTACCATGGGCTGCCACCTTCCTTATGATGGTGGTAACCGCCAGTGGCCATGTTGGGCAATATCTGCTCAAAAAGGTCAAAGAAGAGGTAAAAATGAATATGAAACAACTGGGAATCAATGCCACCGTAGACGAAGAGATGGAACAACAACACTACTGGGACAGCCTGACCATCAAGACTCTGGAACAATGGAGAACGGTGCACATGCCCATGGTTTCACTTTTACTCGCCTTAACCGTGACACATATTTTCTCCATACTTTTCTTCTGGAACTGGAAATAATAGCCTGATGAAACCCCTGTATACCTTTATCGTCTCTCTCATCATTCTTGCAGCGCTTGCCATAAAATTTCCCGATATGCTGCTCGACCCCGGCACCCTCATAAAGGGCCATCATGCATTGAAAAAAGAGTGCCTGAGCTGCCACACTCCATTTCAAGGGGTAACGTCGCTGCAGTGCGTTACCTGTCACAAAGAGGGTTCCATCGGCATCAAAAATGTCGCCGGTGCCTCTCTTCCAAAAGATTCATCGAAGGTTCTTTTTCACAAAGGACTTTCTGCCAACTCCTGTATAGAGTGCCATACTGACCAC
>CAIXCO010000219.1 GCA_903917955.1 uncultured Chlorobiaceae bacterium
ATTGTGGATAGAGCAAGCAACGCTGCAAGTCTCTCGGCATCGGCGACTTTCCTCTTCGAAAGGGTTCTATCGCGAGTGAACATTGCTATAACCATCTCATTTTTGCTCTTTTTTGTAAAGAAGGGGGTGAAACCGTAGATTGAGGCTGAAAAAATTGTTTGAGAACAGATAACTTTTGTATGAAATTATTTTTAAGGCTTGTTCGTTACCTCCTTCCTTCAAAGGGAAGGGTAGTGCTTGTTGTGGTTGTCAGTATGATTTCCTCATTTCTTGGCGTTGTGTCAATCTACTCAGTGCTTCCTCTTCTAAATGCTGTCTTTACCGCTGACAGGAGCATTGTGGCACCGGTCACTCCCGGAGCAGTTTCTCTGGAGGAAAAGAAGCCCGAAAAGAAGGAGAACTCCCTACCTCTTGCCTTGAAGGGGATGGATACTGAAAAGCTGAAAGCGTCGGTGACTGAGCAGTTTGAGAAAATATTTCATGCTGAAACCAGGGAACGTACCCTGCTCAATATCTGTATTTTCTTGATTGCCTCTTTTGCTGTGAAGAATCTTTTTGTCTACCTGAATGGTCAGATTATTTTCAGAATCCAGACCAAGACGGCCAAGAAGCTCCGCGATGATGTGTTCAGTAACATCATTGAAATGCACCTCGATTATTTCAACAAGAACCGGGTTGGCAACCTGATGAACCTGGTGTACAATGATGTGCAGGCGGTCAACAGTACGGTGAGCTTGACGTTTGTTAATTTTCTGCAGAACCCGTTTTCGGTCTTTGTTTACGTATCGGTTCTTGTCGTGTTGAGCTGGAAGCTGACCCTTTTTGCCTCATTTACCTCGCTGCTTATCTTTTTTGTTATCCGCGTTATTGGCAAACAGGTTAAGGGCCTTGCTACTACTTTTCGCAGTTCTATGGGGGATATGAACTCTGTTTTGCAGGAAAAATTCAGCGGTATCAAGATCATCAAGTCGAGTGCGTTCGAAAATATAGAGCTTGAGCGATTCCAGACCTTTACCCGAGGTTTTCGGAATCTTGATATTCGTATCGCCCGCTTGCGCAATATCATCGGCCCACTGAACGAGACACTGCTCGTGGCTGCCATTGCTCTTGTACTCTGGTTTGGTGGGCTACAGGTCTTTGATGGAAGGATGACCTCATCAGAGCTTATTCTTTTTGCGTTTACCCTCTATTCCACGATGGGCCCGATTAAGATGTTTGGTGATGTCAATACCCAGATGGCACTTGGCATGATCTCTGCTGAGCGTTTGTTTGAACTACTTGATACCGTGCCGGATATTGTTAATGGAACGCGCTCTATCAACGGCTTTTCGCATGAAATTCGCTTTGAGGATGTTTGTTTCAAGTACAGCAAGGACGCTGATGCGGCGAATATTCTTGATCACGTCTCTTTTGAGATCAAAAAAGGAGAGATGGTTGCGCTTGTGGGTCAGTCTGGCTCGGGAAAATCTACGACGGTTGATCTTTTGCTGCGCTTTTATGATGTTGATTCAGGACGGATTACCATTGATGGAGTGGATATTCGCGAGTATGACTTCAAGCAATTACGGCGTATGATTGGTGTGGTCAGCCAGGAGGTGATTTTGTTTAACGATACCATCAAGGCAAATATTGCCTACGGGACTCATGATGAGGTTACCCAGGAGAGGGTCATTGTAGCGGCTAAAATGGCTAATGCCCATCAGTTTATTGAAGAGAAGCCTGAGCAGTACGAGACATTGATTGGAGACAGGGGAATTCAGCTTTCCGGCGGACAGCGGCAGCGGCTGGCTATTGCACGGGCCATGGTAAAGAATCCTGAGCTACTGATTTTTGATGAGGCAACCAGCGCTCTTGATAACGAGTCAGAAAAGGTGGTGCAGCAGGCAATTGATCATGCTCTTGAAAACCGCACAGCTCTTGTGGTGGCCCATCGGCTTTCAACCATCAGGAATGCAGACAAGATTATTGTTATGGATCGTGGCAGGGCTGCCGAGTCAGGAAATCATGAAGAGCTTCTCAAGTTTGGTGGTTTATACAAGCACCTTTATGATATCCAGTTTTCCGGTAAAATGGCGGAAAAATAAAGATTGTTACTTCTTTTGTGATTCCATGAATATAGAGCAAGAGATAGTGGCTGATCCGTATTCGTCGTCATAGCTGGCTAATAGTAATTGAAATCCTTCGGGATTTTACCAAGAAATTTTTAAAAAATGATAAAACCTCTTCGGAAACTTTTAAATTCTGTTAGAAAACGAGCAAAAAACACAGCCCATTTATTTTCGTGGAATGAGTATCGGATTAATAGTTTTTATGGCTTGTCGTTCGCTTTACGTAGGTATTTCAACAAGCGAAGAAATGAGACTCGTTATAACCCGAAAGGTTCGGTTCTCTCAGTTGGTTACCCGGTTACAAATGATTATGAAAAAGGGCTTGTGACGATTGCAATCCTTTCGAAAGATGGATATGACCTTATTCGTCAGTGCATTGAGTCTATCGAGAAATACCGTGGAAAACACAAGATTGAGATCATCATAGGCGATACCGGTACTCAGGACAAGAGGGTACTCTCATTCTACAGATATGCTGTACGGCATTTCAAGAATATTCGAATCGTGTTTTTTGAAAGCTATTTTTTTTCTAAAAATTATAATGATTTGATATGGACGCACGCCGGTGGGGAGTATCTTGTTCTTCTCAATAATGATACGATAGCAACATCGGGATGGCTTGATGCACTCATTGATCCGATTCAAGATAGGCGGATCGGGATTGTGGGGGCGAAGCTGCTTAATGAGGATGGGACGATACAGCATGCGGGTATTGAGTACAATGATCAGGGTAATGGATACCATATTTTCCGTAATGAGCCCTCCGATCTGCCAGCGGCGAATGTGGCTTCGGTTGTGCCCGGAGTGACGTTCGCTTGTGTAGCGATGCGGCATGATGTGTATGATCGCTTTCAATTAAGTGTTGATTTTATCGAAGAGGCACAGGATACTGATTTTTGTCTGCGTTTGCGTGCTGCTGGATTTGTCATCCTTTATGAGCCGAAGGCAGTACTCTTTCATTTTGAGGGTTCATCCAGGGATTGGAGGAAGGGTGAGGCCGACAGTATTCGGCTCAAGGAACGATGGGAAAATAGGATTAGGGATCTTTCTGCATCCGCAATCCAGCGTATTCCGTTCGACGAGGATGTCTATCGCGATGCGGTTGTGGTTATCCGTGACGATGGTATTGGGGATTTGCTCATGGGGATTGCTGCGTTCAAGAGTCTTCGAGACAAGTATCCTGAACGAAAGCTATTGCTTATAACTTTTGAGCGGAATATCTCTATGATGGAGAAATTTGGGATTTTTGATGAAATTCTTCCAATTGAGAATGGAAAAAAGTACTTACCGCTTCCGGTTCCATCTAAAAATACGATGGTTTATAATTTTATCGATCTTGAACGTCATTTTATGAGAGCGTTTGCAGAGTCGAAGGCGGAGAACAGGGTCAATCGTCATATAGTTTTTGTCAGATCATTTGGCATGGATGATGCATATAGCTTGGTAACAATGCCGGAATACCCGGAGGCGAAGGTACGAGTCCATGAGATACTTTGTGAAATGGGGGTACGTATGGATTCTCCATTCGTAGTTTTTAACTTAATGGCTACAAACCCTGCCCGGAGTTGGTGGGAGCCTTACTATCCTGTGCTCATTGCCGCAGTTGAGAGTATGGGTTTTGTTCCAATTTTTATCGGTACGGTTGATAGCCCTTTTCTCCATGGAAAGGGAGCTGTAAATCTTATTGGGAAGACGGTTACCATTCCGGAATATATTGAGGCGCTGAAGCTTGGGAAATATGTCATCAGCGTTGATACGAGCGCGTGTCATGTGGCTGGGTTGTCTGGTATTCCGTTTTTGGCTATTTTTACCGGTGGCGTGCTGGCTGAATCGAGGCTCGGTTATTATCAGAAGTATGAGGTCATTGAGCCGGAGGGGCTTGCTTGCTATCCGTGCTGGGATGTTGGATGCAAAAATCGCTCTATCCGGTGGAAGAGGGATCCTTGTCGACTTATTGTGACTCCTGAGATGGTGATCGAGAAGTTTGAGCAGCTTGTGCAGAAATATCCTTGTGATGAGTCTCTTGCAAGCTTTTGACTCTTTTTGATGGATAATGCTTTTTGACAAGAAGCGCAAATTTTATTGTATGTGCACGGGTATAGGAGCTATTCTTGCTGAGCGGGCGATATGCTCTTCAGCAGGGGGTTTCTTTTTCGACTGGAGGTGAAACCTATGGCTGGTAGTAAAAAAATTTGTTGTTTCTGGCCCGCTCAGGCCGTAAATTATTTAGGTTATGAGAGTTTTTTTAAAAAAAGTACCGATTTTCTGGGTCGTCATCAGCCTCACTGCATTTCTCTATCTCATCAACTTCAGTGTCAACGACATCTGGACAGAAAACGAGAGTTTTTATGCTGAATCCGTGCGGGAAATGGCTGAACGGGGAAATTATCTTGACATCAACTATAATTATCAGTCCCGCTTCAACAAACCTCCGCTGACCTACTGGCTGATTGCCGCTTCCACGAAGCTGTTTGGGATGAATGAATTTGCCGTACGCCTTCCGATCGTTCTTCTTGCTTTCGGGACGGCCCTGCTGGTTTGGGCAATGGCCCGTATGCTCTACGGAGAAAAAACCGCACTGCTTGCCTTTGCCATGCAGGCCATCAGCATACAGTTTATTGCCGGAAAACAGTATGCCTCTCCGGAAATCCCACTCGCCTTTTTCTTCACCCTGACTCTCTATTTTTTTCTGAAAGGTCATCTTTCCGCCAACAGCCGGTATTACCAGTTAGCGGCTGTTGCTTTGGGGTTAACCGTCCTGACCAAAGGATACCCGTACATCATTGTTATTGGAGGCATCCTCCTCCTTTACCTCCTGATTGAATCAAATTTTCGATGGCCCTTGTTCTTCAAAAAGGTGAGAGAGCTGAAACCTCTCTCCTTCATGGCCATTGTCGCCATTATCGGATTAAGCTGGATCGGTCTGATGTATCTGCAATATGGTAACAACTTTCTCACTGTTCTCAGTAAGGAGACGGTTGAACGCGCCTTGACAAGAGAGTCAAACGGAATAAGAGAGCTCTTTTTTTATCTGGAAGTGATTTTGTGGAGCTTTTTTCCCTACTCGCCTCTCTTTGTTTTTGCCGGTTTCCACTATCTCTTTACCATCAAGGAAAGAAAAGATATTGCTTTTGCTTTTTCATGGTTTATCGTCATGCTCATTATTTTCACCGCTGCAAAAGGCAAAATACCGACCTATTTCATTCAGGCTCATCCGGCGCTTGCGCTTATCTCTGCCCATTTCATCACCCGCTACACCCCGTCAGGTAAGGTATCAGCCGTACTTTGGAATGGACTTTTTCTGTTGCCTGCTGCTGCCGGAATTATCCTCAGCACGGCTATCATCATCATCTTCAAGCTTTCTCTTTTCTACTATCTGATCACCATCTTTGCATTGCTGCTGATCGTCATCCCCTTTCTTCCACAACAAGGCGGAGAGAACAAGGGACCATGGAGAGCTGATCTTCGCTACCTCCAGCCCTTTATTGGTACTTTCAGTGCCCTTTTGATTTTCAGTGCGGTCGTTCTTCCTGAACTTGAAGAACACCGGCCGGTTGATCTCATTGGCAGTGTCATTAACAGAGAGCATCACATCCCGAAGGGTATTCCGCTTTATCTTCAAAATGACTTGATCCATAATCTCCCTTTTTATGCTGAACGAAAGGTGATCTCTGAAGCAATCCCGAAAGAAGTTTTTCAGCAGAAAGCTCCGGTTCTTGCACTGATTAAATCACAAGATGTTCCAGCGTCAGCCATCTCGTCGGTCATCTGGAAAGGGTCTATTTATAGACGGAGAACAAGCGAATCTCGTCTTTTGCTCTTTATCGAAAGCCATCTCAAGGCAAAAGAGGGTGACAGGAGCGGATTTGCCGATTACAGTCTGATATACAAAGAGTAGTGCGATGATGAACAAACCTTTTCAATGGAGTGTCAAGGCATAAAAGTATAGCGATAACAGAGTGTAGTATTACGTGATCGTATTTAACGATTATCGACGCGGAATTTTCGGAAACCCTGTTGACATATAGGTTGCAAAATTTATGGATAAAAGCATCAAGATCGAGAGGGTTTCAGCACTCATCGCCGTCTATAACCCCGATCTCGTTTATTTTGAAAAAGCGGTAGCCTCGGTACTCTCCCAGACCGCTCCGGTGCTTGAACTGGTTCTTGTCAATGACGGGGGGAGTGAAACATTTCGAAGCGTCTTGCCGGATGACGTGCGAATCAGGGTTTTTTCAAAGAAGAATGAAGGGGTCGCTGCTACCCGTAACTTTGCCATACAGCAGTGCCGAGGCGAGTACATTGCCTTCCTTGATCAGGATGATTACTGGTACCCCGACAAGTTGCATGAGCAGTTGGCCATGATTCCTGAGCCCGGAGAGCCCTGCATGGTGACTTCGCCGGTTGATATTATCGATCATCGTGGCGCTTTTATAGAGAAAAAAATAAAGCGTATTCAAAACGTCTATTTTTTGAAGGCATACAAGGAAAAAGCTCTTCTGCACCTGGCGGAGGAGAATTTTATTTACTCCTCTACTCCGCTTGTCCATCAGGCAGTTTTTAAAAAAGCGGGGGGATTTGATTCTTCGGCCCAGCCGCATGACGATTGGGATATGTATCTGAGGGTTGCTCTCGCTGGTTTCCCCATCTATTGTTGTCGCCAGAGGGCGCTTTCGGTCTGGAGAAGTCATGGAGCCAATGAGTCGCGAGATTTTCATGGGATGCTCCATTCAAAATGCAGGGTTGAAAAAAAACTGTTGCGTACAGCCATGGAGCCTTCAGTGAGAAGGTTGCTGGAGACCAACCTGCATCTCGATTATGTGAAACGGGATCATCTGCTCTATAAAGGAGAGCACTATGCTCATTTTAGAAAGCTGATTTTTGGCCATCTATGGGTGTTGGTCAAAGAGTATTCTATCAACCGGGAACTTTGCAAGGAGCTCGATAATATCTTGAAGAGACGGATACGTACTCTCGTCTACAAGTCGATGCGAAGGTATCTGCTCTCTTTTTTTTATCAGGCCAAGATGTTTCGCGATGGGAAATAATCCAGCAGGTGAAAGGTAATTGGCTCCGATCATAAGCTTTCCCGCTATTCCAAAGTTTGTTATGGCTATAAAAATTCTTTGTCTCCATGTTGCCCACGATCAGGCGAGTTACCGCTACCGGGTCGAGCAGTTTCTCCCTTACTGGGCGCAGTATGGCATTGAGATGCATCCGGTTTGCATTACCGGAAAGAGCTATTCTGCAAAGCTCAGGCTTGCACTTGCAAGTAAAGAGTATGATTACGTATGGCTTCAAAGAAAGCCGTTGTTGCTTTTTTTTATTGCGCTTATAGCGAGCCGGTCGCGGCTGCTCTATGACTACGATGATGCGCTCTATGCCCGGGAGAGCTATATTGAGGGGTTACCGAACAAGCCTGTGCAGCCCGGTTCAAAACAATCCGTCAGTCGCCTTAACAGTTTGCTGAAGCGAACCTCTCTGGTTTTTGCCGGAAGCGACGCTCTTGTCAACTATGCCCGGCAGTTCAATCCCGATGGAACCTTTCTTGTTCCAACGGCATTCAGCAAAGTGCCTGCTCTTCCAGAGAGAGCTTGCAGTACCAACGATAGAGTCACTTTTGGCTGGATCGGTCATAACCTGAACCTCTTTTTTCTTTCGCTTCTTGATGATGCTGCCTCTCTTTTGCAGGAGCGCTATCCGGCCGTCCGCTTTTCAGTGATGAGCGGCAAAGCTCCCCAAGGGTTGAAAACCCGGTGGGATTTTGTGCCTTGGTCGCAGGAGGCTGAAGGGGAGTGGCTCGACTCTCTTGATATTGGTTTGATGCCGTTGGTTGATGATGAGTGGAGTCGGGGCAAATGTGCCTTCAAGCTTTTGCAGTACATGGCCTATGGTAAGCCGGTGATTGCGTCGGCTGTCGGGGCAAACCATGCTGCCGTGATTGATGGGGTCAGTGGCTATCTTGCTTCATCCACTGAGGAGTGGCTTTCAGCGTTCGAGTCGCTTGTTACGAGTCCGGCGCGCCGTCGTGCAATGGGTGATGAGAGCCGCAACCATTTTCTGCAGGGCTACGAACGGCAAAAAGTGCAGGAGCAGATGGCTGAGCTGCTGCATCGCCATTGCAAGCAGCCGCAGCAGCGTTGAGCCATTGTTTTTAACGGCGGGTAGTCAGGCCCGCAGCTCAAGCCCGTCAACCAGTGCAATCCAGCTCCCATTTTCCTGTTGATGTGCGTCAACCGAGTGCATGCCCCGGTTATTCCATCCCTCTTCTCCCGGCTGAATGACCGGGCCGCCGGGAACCTCCTCTTCGCGGTAGCTTTGAGCCGAGAGTTCAGTAATTCTGAATGCCCATACCTTGCTGCCATAGTTGGGGATACCATCCTGTGCATATCGGTAGAGCGCCTCTCCATCCCTGACGACCCTGCCACCGGGTCGGGCGAAGTGCGGGCTGGCGGTGATTATCGGGCTTTGCGGGTGTTCAATCCATGGCCCGAAAAGAGCGTCGGACGAGAAGAGATGGAGATCATTCACCTTGCGGGCATTGCTGAAGAGGTACCAGCGCCCTTCGTGATGAACGATTGAGGGGTCAAGCAGCGGGGGATAGCGTTTTTTGCTTCTGATGAGCGTTGCGGCATACTCCCAGTGCAGGGGGAATGCGGTGGCCTTGTAGAGCTTCACCTCATGAGAGTCGGCACATTCAGGGAGCATGTAGATGTCGCCTTCGTTGAGGAAAACGTATGGGTAGGAGAGGTGAAAGCGCTCTCTGAGCACGATGCTGCCATACTGCCACTCTTTCATGTTGCAGCTCCGGGCATAGCCGATCTCACCCTTCTCCCGTTTACTGTTCAGCACTTCAAAGAAGAGGTGGAACTCATTGTTGTGCTTGACCATAAAGGGGTCGGCCACAAACCTTGCCTTGACGTCAGTCACCTGCTGTGCGGTGAAGATGGGGTTGTTAATGTCGGTCGCCGGGCCGAGCCGAATCGGTGATGGCCCTTCATAGATCCCGATAGACCAGATTTCCCTTTCTCGTTGCGCCCTTTTTTTTCGGTTGCGTTTCAGGCGGTAAAGGATGAGCGGGGCCATTGCTGCGAAAAGCAGGAGAGCCAGTGTTACTGTCAGTGACATGAGTCGTTATCGTTTAGGCTCTGTTTTTTCATGAAGTTTCTGCTGAAGGTACTCTTCAAGATTGCTGGCCATGGCCGGGATGGTGAACTCCCTTTTTACCCGATCATATCCTGCCTTGCCAAACTCAGCAATCATCTTCGGGTTGTCGATGATTTTTGCTATCGCTGTGGCCAGGGCAAGGGGCTCTTTTGGAGGAACGATAAAGCCGGTTTTGCCGTTGACCATCAGCTCACAAACCCCGTTGACATTTGTTGCAACCACAGGCTTCCGCATAGCCATCGCCTCCATCACCACGTTAGGCATTCCCTCCATGATGGAGGAGAGAACAAAGAGGTCGCACCCTTTCAGTGCCGGAAAAATATCGGCTGAAAAACCGGGAAAAATGAATGACTCTTCAAGTCCAGCTTCAATGGCCTTTTGTTTCAGTTCAGCCTCCAGTTTTCCTTCGCCTGAGATAACAAAGATGAGGTCATTTCTGGTTTTTTTTAGAATGGCAGCGGCCTCAATCAGGTAGGTAAACCCTTTTACTTCAGCAAGTCGTCCTGCGCTATAGATAATTTTTTTGCCAGGAAAACGGTTTGAAAAGTCCTGCGAAACAACATTCTCCGGGATGGCGATTCCGTTGTGGATGACCTTGACAAACCGCTCATCAAACCATCCGTATCCGGCATAGATATTCTTGATAATCTGGCTGTTGGTGATAATGCCGTCAAGAATATAGTGAGCTGAAAGCAGGTAGCGCAACCTTTTTTTGGGGTAATTCAGTGAGCCATGCCGGGCAAGGATAACCGGTGTGCCGTTTATTTTGGCAAGCAAGCCAGCTGAACGGACGTCAGTGTTCAGGTTGCAGATGATGATCTCATTGTTTTGCTTCGAGAGTGCCTGTGCGAGCGTGCGCAGGTACACTCCGGTTGCTTTTTGCCACCTGCTGATGCCAAGTGAGGGGAGAGCGCTGTTTGCGGCATGGTCAAGAAATTTTGATCCAGCGTTACCAATCATCAAGATATGGTGACCTCTTGCCGCAAGTTGCGCAGCCGCTGAAACCATCCATTTTTCACCGCCACCAAATTTGCCGGTACCAATAAAGTTTACAAAAGCTATCTGCATAATCGTTCTCTTGCGCGGGCACTTTTATTTATTTTCCATTCATTACGGCTCTATCAATATATTTCGCTTCATGGCGAATATAAAATGGACGTAAATGGTTGGTATCTTTGTAGACAAAGTTATTGTCATCTGTCAACACGGGATACATATTGTTTTTGCATATAAAGGCTATTGGGTTAATAACTTCAACACCTGCTTGTTTTGCTATATTTAACAGCTCTTTATTTAATGCGATTTCATTTTCGTAAAGATTAATTGTGTGGTTAATTGGACTTAAGATTTTGACTTTAGAGAATCTGCTTCCGATAATATAGTTTTTTTGGGTCATTCAATTTGCTGCTTGGATTATCAAGAAGGAGATAAACTTTTTTTGTCAGGCTTAATTTTTTTAGAAAACTTTTAAGCTCAAGTAGAGCGAATTCTTTGCCGCGACCGCCACGAAAATTTTCCCGTCTCCCATTTTTCATAAAGTAATAATCGTATTTATCACCATCTTCTTTTGTTGCCTTAACTTGATCAATAAAATAAGAATTCCAAAAAGCTCCAATAACAACTGTTTTTACATCACGTTGTTTTAAAAATTTTAATGATGCATTTCGAAGTTCATTCATGCCTTTGTGATTATCTTCAAATACGGGCTATTCGCGGATTTTAGTGGGAATAGAGTAAGAAAGAGTTGGGAAGGCGTAATATTGATTCATTGGATAAGTCCGAATGGAACCCTGTAATGAAAGACTGGTGTGTGAAAAACAGCCATAGAAACAGCATCTTTTACG
>CAIXCO010000220.1 GCA_903917955.1 uncultured Chlorobiaceae bacterium
AGATGCGGCTGGGCATCACGATTGAGGTCGCGAATGTACTTCTCCGCCACTGAAAGCATACCGCCAGTGCCGCAGGCAGGGTCATAAATGGTTTTGACCACATGGCTCTTGCGCAGGTCGGTTTCCGGCGAGAGCAGCAGATTGACCATCAGTTTGATCACCTCGCGAGGCGTGAAGTGCTCTCCCGCCTCCTCATTGGATTGTTCAGCGCCGATCCTGATAATCTCTTCAAACACATAGCCCATCTGCATATTGTCAATCTTCTGCGGCGACAGGTCAACCTCGTCGGAGGCAAATCTTTTGATGACATTAAAGAGCAGGTTCTTCTCATTCATCCTGTTGACCTGAATGCCAAAGTCGAACTTCTCGAATATTTGCCGCACATTGGGCGAAAATGCGTTGATGTAGCTGTTCAGGTTTGGCGCAATCTGGTTGGGATCGTCGAGCAGCTTTTTGAAGGTGAGCCGGGAGAGGTTGTAAAAGGGCACGCCGGTAATCGTCCGCAGTTGAGCGCTGACGATGGTTTCCGACTTTCCCTTGAGCTTGTCAAACTCTTCAAGCACCCTGCTTTTGGTCGGTTCAAGAATGCAGTCAAAGCGCCGCAAGACCGTCAAGGGAAGAATGACCTTCCGATATTCATTTCGTTTGTATGGACCTCGGAGCAGATTGCAGATGCTCCAGATAAAATTTGCTGTCTGGCTGTGCGTTTGGGTTTGGAGTGACATTGTGGGTTTATTGGTTTGCGACTTGTTTGTATTGACACTCCTCCATTTATTCGTGGCGGAGCAGTTTTTCGGTAATGGTTGTTTTGCCTGAACCATTTGGCCCTGCTGCCACAATCAATCCTGTTTTTTGAGCATCTGTCATGCCAGCAGGGATTTTTTTTGAGATAAAACTGCCTCAGCCATCAGGTCGTTAAGTTTTTTGAAATGTGCGTCCAGCATTTTTTGTCTGCGAACTCTTGCATCTTCTCCTGCTTGATGGATCAAGAGGGCAAGATGCTTTTCATCCTCTTCACTGTCGCCCTGCACTTTTGGGTTATATGTAGCGTCTGTGTTCATGCGGTTCTCCTTATTTTATTTTGAGGGCAACTATTTTCATGGCTTTTGTTATCTGTTGCCATCAGCATAAAGGTTTCACTTGGCTGACAAGCGGAAACGCATCAGGATTACGAATTGATTCAATGGAAAGATCAATATCCAATGATGGCCAATACAAATGCTCTTGGTGATGAAGTTCAACGGCACATATTTTGCCAACGGGAGCCTCTTTGAACCAGTGGAACTCAGTGTAGGGCAAAAAGAGCTCTTCTTCCCCAATCAAGAGCCAGAAGCCGTAAGGGGAAATATTTGTTACTTCAACGAGGGAAGTGCTGATGCCATGCGTTGCGTGTTTCATATCTACCTGCATATCACCGTTATTCATTGCCTTCCTTTATGCCCTTTTGTCATGCCGTTTTTCTTTTCCTTGCAGGTGCATTGACAATGCCCAAAAGCGCATCAATGGAGATATCCTCATCCAGGAGTGGCCAATGTATCCCATACCCGGATGGTGAGACCTCGAACATAATCTTTTCTGCTTCAGATGCTTGATGCAGCAACGGCGATATCTGTTGCAGTTCAAATTTTCTGGTTGTTCCATCAACAGTTATTTCAAAAATGTCTCCATCAAACTGTATGTTCTTAATATCATGATGTTTGTTCATTGCTGGCGTCTCCTTTGAAAATCATCCCATTGTGTCTCGATGTACTCAAAATGATCGAAAATAATTTTCCTTACTTGCTTGTGATCTCTCTGTGTCATATTGTAGGAAAAAGCCTCTTCAATATCGAATATCTCTCTTTTTAACCAGTATTTGCATTCCATGTCTCCATTTCGGCAATGGACATGAAGCGGCTCGTTGCCCTCATTGGCATAAAAAAATAATCTCCATCCGAGTATGACAAGTATCGTGGGCACAGACTGTTCCTGTAAATATTTTTAATTTTGCCATGAGTATATAATTGGCAATTTACAGAGGAATGTTACGATAAGCAACCGGTCTTGTTTCTCACCACCCCGCCACCAGAAACCAAAC
>CAIXCO010000221.1 GCA_903917955.1 uncultured Chlorobiaceae bacterium
GAGGTGCAACACATTAATTATCATTTTTTAGCACAATCGACACGATATCTGTACTACCAGTGACATCAGAAGTTTTCGTGTAGAGTCGACAGATGCTCAATCGACGATGATATCGGCCAAAAAAATGTAGCCTACAGCATGGGAAGTCTGTATGGGAGAGGGGATGTTGTGAGATTCTATTTTATGACGCAGGCGGTTAATGAGGGATTGCAAGGAGTGGTTGCCAGATTCGTTGTTGAGATAGCCGAGCTTGGCAAGCAGTTCAGGCCGTGCGACAATCGCTTTGGGATTGGTAACGAGCAGGGTTATAAAGTCAAACTCTTTGGTCGTTAGTTTGATGCTCACGCCCATCGGAGTTTGCAGCATCCATTGTAAACTGATAAGGCGCCAGGATGAGGGTGCTGGTTGAAGCATTTCACGTGCAAACCGTAGTGGTATTGATGGAGGGGCAAGGCGACTGAGGAGCGTTGCGATGGAGGCGGAGAGCTGGCGAAAATCAACCGGTTTTACGAGATAGATATCGGCTCCGGCCTGATGACCGGCAAGTTGGTCGTCAATAGTAACGCAAGCAGTAAACATGATGATACGCATCTCGGTGTTCTTTCTTACATATTCGGTAAGGACAAGGCCGCTCTGATCAGGAAGACCGACGTCAAGGATAGCTACCGCATAAGGCTTGGTAAATATCTGCTGATAAAATTCGTGCGCTGAGCTCACTCCTGTGACCTGATATCCGTCAAGTGTCAGGTATTTGACAACGCTGTTGAGAAGAGGTTTGTCGTCTTCGACGATGATTATCTCGCTGTTGTTCGGCACAATATCCTCTATTTATGAGTTGACCAGGGGGAGACGGATGGTTGCTGTGATGCTTGATACCTGGGCAAGAAGCCTTACCTGGCCGTTATGCTGTTCAATGATCTGCCGTACAAGCCAGAGTCCGACACCGGCTCCACCAATATCGTTGCTGTTAATACCTCTTGTATATTTATCAAAAAACTCTTCTCCCTCTTCGCTTGTGAAAGCCTTTCCCTGATTTTGTATAGTTATCACTACTTCACCCTCTTCGATGTGGCTTTCAACGTCAATGGGTGTGCCAGGCAGAGAGTATTTGCGGGCATTATCAAGGAGGTTCATGAGAGCTGTTTTGAGGTTTTGGGGATCACCGGCAATGGTTTGAAAATCGGGAGCCTCGGTATAACTAACAGTTTGAAGAGGCCACATTGCCCGCATGAGTGCAACCTGTAAGGAAAGAAAGGGAGCAAGCGCCATCTGCTTTATCCCGCCTTTAATGTCAGGGTCAGTGAGACGACTGCGCTTTAAAGAAACATCCATGACTTCAACAAGCCGATCAACAGCAAGGTGCATGGCGGCAAGTTCTTCGTCGTATCCGCACTGTTTTTTGGTTTCCTGGATGTCAATGATGTCAAGGTTGCCGCTGATAACCGCAAGGGGTGTCCGGTATTCATGTGATAACATCGCAAGAAAACGGTGCTGCTGTTCGAGAGCCTGTTGTTCAGCCGCAAAGGCAACTTCAAGCATCTCCTTGCTTTTGCGCAGTTCCTGCGTCATATCGCTGGCAAGAGCGAGTGCCTTTTTTTTAGTCTCTTTTGCGATATTGAGTGCCTGCTGGACCCTCTCCGTCAGCACCCGTTCAGCCATAAGTACCCGCCTGGAGAGCGCTATAGATATAAAGGTTATATGGAAGAGGGTGGTAAACTGAACCGTATTCATATCCCATAAAAA
>CAIXCO010000222.1 GCA_903917955.1 uncultured Chlorobiaceae bacterium
GCCCAGCGGAAGGTTTTTCCCTCCTCGACCATCTGAACTCCTTTGGTATCGATGTTTCTGGAGTGCAGCAGCTCAAAATGCTTCTCTTCAAAGTCGGAGCCGACGACGCCAACCATCTGAATCTCGTCGGTAAAATAGCTTGCCGAGAGGGCAATGTAGGTGGATGAACCGCCAAGGGTGTTGTCGGAGCGACCAAAAGGGGTTTCGATGTCGTCAAAGGCAAGGGAGCCGACAATGAGAATAGACATAGGAAAAAAATGGATAATGGTTAATTAAAAAGCTGTCAGTAGTTAGTTGTCAGTTGTCAGTAGTCAGTTATCAGTTAACTGAACACTGAACACTGATAACGGACTACTTTCTTTCAAGTCTCAGGCGGAAGCTCAAAAAGCATGCACTGGCCCGGTTTGCAGCTCACCTCAAGCCGATGCTCCCTGATGGGGCACTCTGTTTCGCTGATGAGGTCGAAGAGAGGGCAGTTTTCCATGCTGAATTCAAGAAATCCACTCTTTGTTTCTGTCAGGTTGCTGTTGCCGATGAAGAGAAGCGATTGGCCCGCCAAGGTTCTCATGACGGCAAAAAGCTCCGGCTGGCTGGTATAGGGTATGGCTATTGAGCCGGTTTCACCCGAGAGTACAAGGTCGAGGTAGCGTGAACGTATTTCAAGGATTTTGCGGATATAGCCGTTGAGCGCAGCGAGGCCATTGCATTTTCCCCAGTCAAAGCCCAACGCACTGAAAAGCGGCAGTTTTTCCGGCGGATAGAGGGCGCGATCTTCATCAGTGAAATTCAGGCCGAGGTTGACCGGATACCATTCACAGAGCTCCATGCCCGACTGGAGAAAAGGAATTGCCGGTAGTATGGCACTGAGGGTGAAGATAAAGATCGAGTGGTTGCGACCAGCCTCCTGGCGGGGATAGCGGAAACAGACGCGTGGGGTGTTGTGATTTTCTCCTGTACCAAAAAAGGGGAGTGCGACACCGGTTTTGTTCAGGTGGTTCAGCAGCCCCCGAATAAAAACAATATCGTGGATGACAAAGGGCAGGGAGCCGAAGACCGCGTCGAACCCCTCCTTGCGGATTTCGGGAGTCGGATTGAAATTTTCATCCCAGAAGGCAAAATCGGCCCTTTTTTCGCGCGCCTTGCGCACAATGGTCTGTTTGAGCAGCGTCGGCAGGGCATGGCCCATATCAATCATTGCGCCGTCAATCTGGTACTCCTCCTGAAACTCCGGGATGATACCTGAAATCTCCTCCCAGAGGCTGCTGTTGAAGGTTTCCGGATCGTCAAGGGCACTGTCATACATTCGGATAGTGTTGTAGGCAATGTAGTTGAACGCCTCATGGTTGTGCATTTTCAGATAGGTGACATCACTCCATGCTGGCTGCTGGTCGTCAGGGGGCCAGTCGGAGAATGCGCTTGCAATATGGCACGCTGTGCCATCTGCCGCAATGCCCTGAAGGGTCTCATCAGTATCAGAAAGCCTCACCGGTTGCTTAACGAACTGCTCACGGTAGTTTGCCGGGGGGCAGGGAAGATTGTGCAGCTCA
>CAIXCO010000223.1 GCA_903917955.1 uncultured Chlorobiaceae bacterium
ACATTATCGACTTCCCAAATGGCAGGAAATCCCAGTAATTGCTGGTAATGCTCAGTTAGTTTTTGCATCTTGGAGGTTAGGGTTGAAATACTGCAATCTACGATTTTATCCCCTCATTCCACTAAAATGTGCGGAGGGCCATATATACTTGCAACAAGCAACAAGCGATTTGTGTTTCCTTTTTCATTTGAACCAAACCCACTTTTAAAATCAACAACATATTTCTGTCCATTAGAAACAAAGTGTAAATCAAGTTTTAATTTTATTTCACCTGAAGTAACTAAAATCCAGACTTTATCGTAGTATTTTTTTAGTTTTTCCTTTTCTTGTTCGCTTATATTCAGATTACTGATATAATCAACAATTTCATCAGTCAGTTCTTTTTTTACTTCAGAAAATAGCGGCGGAACAAACAGCAAAACATCACCGATCGGATAATAAAAACATAACTTACAAAATGGGTACCAAAGTCCACCAACCCTTCTTGAAAAGTCCATATATTCATAAGGCCTGACAGAATTTCTGCTTTCAATCATCACGACAATATTACAATAAGTTATCATAAGCAGACACTCTAATTTTTCTTGATGTGTCCACTTATCTTTTTATGCTTGTTGAAGGGTTGTTGCAATTAACTTTGACTTTGTTTCATTCAAATCACGGTTAATTGCTTTTGCTCTATTTTCAGGCCGGGTTTCAGCATATTTTTGTTTAATTTCTGTCAAAAATTCATCAGCTCTATTTCTAAAGTATGCGAGCAAAACACTTTTATTATTTTTTAAGGCTCTATCTATACGCATTATTAGTATCATTTTATTTTTTTAAGGCAAAAAAAGAAATACTTGAATTACCTGTTTGCAATATAACCGCATAAACGTTCAATGATATTTTTTTTCAATCCCATTAATTCTTTATCGGTCTTTTCAGAATGATTCATAACTTGTTTACATATGAAACAATATCTTCTAAAATGCTTGCATGAGCATACATCTGTTCAACATCATTCGGTGATTTCCAACCCGAATTCATTGCGGTATACTACCAAGTCTTCATAAAATAAAGCATCATTAATATCTTTCCACGACTCTGCAAATGAACTGACTTTAGATTTCCGAATAACACTTTTTTCAAATTTGGAAACAAAATCGTCCCGTTTCTGGCTCTTATCAACAAAAATACGATTTACCTCCCTTAAAATCAAAAACCTTCTTTATGTATCAGTAATCATGATAGAATTATTTTTACGAAATTGTTAATTAGATATTAGCTATACCGCTTGTTGTGAAGAATTTTTAACTCTTATGTTTTTTATTTTTTCAAAAACCACAGAGTGATTTTTCTCTCCTTCTTCAATATCAAAATCGTCCTGTAAACCAAGCCAGAATTTAGCGGAGTTTCCAAAATAGGAGCCAAGTCTCAAGGCCGTATCCGCAGTGATTCTCCGCTTGCCTTTTATAATTTGCGAAATTCTTGTTTGTGGTATTTCCAGATCCTTCGACAACCGATATGCAGAAATTTCCATTGGAATCAGGAACTCCTCAACCAACACTTCGCCCGGATGTACAGTATTCAACGTTTCCATTTCTCTCATTTTTTAATGGTAATCCATAATAGCAACTTCTTCTGCCTGATTGTTCTTCCATATAAAAACAATTCGCCATTGATCATTAATACGGATACTGTAAAAATCTTTTGAACTGGCAGACAACTTTTCCAATCTGTTAGATGGAGGAATTCGGAGATCCGCAATATTCAGGAGTTATTCAGCATTCTAAGCTTTCTTCGCCCAATATTTTGAATTTCTAATGGGATTTGTCTCACTCTTTCACCTTGCCAGATTTTTTCAGTATCCTTTGAACCAAATGAAACAATCATAGTGTCGCATTACATTACTAACGCCAAAGATAACCATAAGCAAGTAGAATTCCAAAGTTGCTCTCAGCCCGCTCCTGCGCCAGCTCACCTCCAAGCGCCAGACAATACCGGCAACAACAACACCCAAGCCCCCATGAGCAAGCGCAGCACGCCACTCCAAAATAACGTAAAAACGGTGAATCAATCTCTTCTGTTATTGTGTACTCATGAATATGATATATATTGCCGGACTGAATTTTATAACATTCAGCGTCAACATATCCTGCAAAAAAAACCTATCCGTGGAGGCATGAACGACAGAAAAGGTAATACAATAGTGGAGCGGAAGCACAGTCATGTCGAAATCTGCCTGCATGGTGATGTGGCCTTTGAGGGAAACACGACAGGATTCGAACGGTTCCAGTTCGAGCATAATGCCCTGCCGGAGATAGCTTTCCGCGATGCAGATATCTCAACCACCTTTCTCGGCAGAAAAATTGGTGCTCCACTGATGATTTCTTCAATGACAGGTGGCTACAGCGAAGCGGCAACGCTCAACCGGCGTCTTGCTGAAGCGGCGGAGCATTTCAACATTCCTCTTGGCGTCGGCAGTATGCGACAGGCACTTGACAACCATTCACATCGCGAGAGTTTTGCTGTTGTGCGAAAATATGCCCCGACTGTGCAGATTTTTGCAAATATCGGTGCTCCGGAGATTGCAAAAAAGCTGACAGAGAGTAACATAACGACCATGCTGGAGCTTTTGAAGGCTGATGGGCTGATTGTTCACCTGAATGCCGCACAGGAGCTCTTTCAGCCTGAAGGAAACACTGATTTCCGCCATGTGCTTGAGCAACTCACCCTGCTCACTGCAACCATTCCGGTACCGGTTATTGTCAAGGAGGTCGGGTGCGGTATCTCGGCATCTACTGCCCGACAACTCATCGAAGCGGGCGTCAAAGTGATTGATGTGGCCGGAGCGGGAGGCAGCAGTTGGCAGAAAGTTGAAGAGATCCGCTATACACGCCAATACGGCCAGGAAAACCGTTTCAGCCTCCCGGCTCTCGAAGAGCTGCTGAACTGGGGAATTCCTACGGCAAAGTGCCTGCTTGATATACAAGCGCTTAAACGGGAGAGGCCCGGCTTCAGCGCTATTGAAATCATTGCTTCGGGCGGAATCCAGTCGGGCACAGACATTGCCAAATCCCTTGCACTTGGAGCGCAACTGGCCGCATCGGCACGTCATATCCTTAAAGCTCTCCATGAAAGAGCTCTTGAAGAGACTATTGCATCCTGGCTGAACGATCTCAGGGCTGTGATGTTCCTTACCGGAGCCGCCACAATAGAAGAGCTTCGCCATAAACCCCTTATCACCAAACCATGAGCGATATCACCATGAATGACGTTATGACGCAGGAACTTGTCGAAAAGAAGTACAATCTTTACCTGACGACAATCAATGACGCTCTCGGAAGATGTTTCAGCAAACAGAGCCCGGCGACCCTTTACGCGCCAGCCAAATATATTCTTGAGGGCAATGGCAAGAGAATTCGACCTTTTCTTGCCCTGCTTGCCTCAGAAGCGGTATGCGGCTCTTCGACGGATGCCCTCAAGGTCGCCCTGGCGGTTGAAATCCTGCATAACTTCACGCTGATTCATGACGACATCATGGACCAGGCTGAGCTCCGCCACGGCAGACCAACGGTTCACAAAAAGTGGAACACCAATGCGGCGATTCTGTCGGGAGACATGATGATTGCCTACGCCTACGAACTTGCCCTGCAGTCAAAAAGCAAACGACACAGCGAACTTGTCCATATTCTCAACGATGCCAATATCACAATTTGTGAAGGGCAGGCGCTCGATATGGAGCTCGAAGAGCGACATGATGCCACCATAGCCGACTACATCGACATGATTGCAAAAAAAACCGGTCGGCTTATTTCGGCCGCGCTCGAAGCGGGTGGCGTTGCCGGCAATGGAACTGATGAGCAATTGCAAAGTCTGGTGCTTTTTGGTGAAAAAATCGGTCGGGCATTCCAGATACAGGATGATTATCTCGATATCATGGCTGAAAACGGTAAGTCGGGCAAGATGGCTGGCGGTGACATCATCAACGGCAAAAAAACCTATCTTCTGCTCCGCTCTCTCGAACTGACGACGGGCACGGAGCGCGATCTCCTGCACTCCATCATCATTAATAAAGGAATCGGAGCCGAGAGGGTTCCTGAAGTTAAAGCCATTTATGAGCGGTGTGGTGTGCTTGAAGAGACCGCCTCACTGATCAACCAGACGACCGAAGAGGCGCTCACGGCAATTGAGGAACTGCCTTATGCGGAAGGAAGGGAGCATTTGCGTGGATTTGCCAACATACTGATGAAAAGGGACTTCTAAGCATGGAAGAGCGGATGCTGTTGCTTGCCCTTACCCTTATTTCGGGTATCGGCCCTGCAAGAATCAAGGCAATAACCGCTCACCTGCCTGGCGGGCTGGGGGAGCTGCTCCATTTCGGAATAGATGATCTTATGGAGATACCGGGGATCGGCCAGTCTCTGGCCCGACAGGTTCACCATTTTCTTCACAACAAAGCAACAAGAGAGGAGGCTCTGGCGAGTGCTGAAAAACAGATTGCTGAACTGCAGCGCTACAATGCTGAGTTGATTACCATTCTTGATACAAACTATCCTCCCCTTCTCAAGGAAATTTATGATCCGCCTGCCTGCCTCTTTGTACGGGGGAAACTACCCGATGCAAACCGGCCCGCCCTGGCGGTTGTAGGGACGAGATATGCTTCGCACTATGGCAAACAGGTTACCGCGCTGCTTTGCCGTGATCTGGCGAGCTGCGAAGTTGCCATCTTCAGTGGACTGGCTTACGGTATTGATATGTCGGCACATACAGCAACTCTTGAAAACGGTGGCATAACTGTTGCTGTTCTTGCCAGTGGCGTCGATACCATCTATACCGATCCGAAAGGAAAACTCTGGCCGAAAATCATTGAGCGGGGTGCCCTCATTTCGGAGGAGTGGGTGGGTTCAGAACTCTCTCCGGGAAAATTCCCGAAACGCAACCGAATCATTTCAGGTATCACCTCAGGAACCATTGTTGTCGAATCTGATCTGAAGGGGGGCTCACTCATCACTGCGGCGTCCGCCCTTGAACAGAACCGTGAGGTTTTTGCCGTTCCCGGAAATATCTTCTCCCGAACCTCACGGGGGACAAACCGGCTTATCCAGCAGGGGTCAGCCAAAGCGGTCATGAGTGCTGAGGATATCCTGACCGAACTCGGGCCGCAATTCGCAGGGAACTGTTCCGGAAAAGCCGCATTGCAACAGGAGGCTCCTCAAGTAGACCTCTCCCCAACTGAACAGGCGATTTTGCAGTGCATGAAAAATGAAGCCATGCATATTGATGCACTGGCTGTTGTATCTGGCATTGATCTCTCCTCGCTTCTGGTCCACCTCTTTGAACTTGAACTGAAAGCAGCAGTCGTACAGCAGCCTGGACAGTTTTTCCAAAAAAGAATTATCTGAATTAAAAACGAGCAAATATCGGGCATGCTTTTCAGCTTTGTGTAGTTTTTTATCACAGAATTCTTACCTTTGAAGGGTATAATTGTGACCAGTTGTCTCTTCCAAAGATATTGATACCCTAACCTGTCAACTTAAACTATCAAATTGATGACTCATTCAGCAGGATTTATGAAAATGTCACGCCGTATCGTTATGGCGGTTGGCTTGAGTATGGTGCTGGTTGCCCCCCAATCGTTTGCCGCACAGGAATCCAGCAAGGTCAGTGTTGTAGATTCAGGCAAAATTCTACAGCAGTTGCCTGAAACAAAACAGGCTGAAGCCACCCTTCAGGCAACTGCCGCTCCGTTACAAAAAGAGCTTGAACGTTTACAGTTGGATTATCAGAAATCAGTCGCAACGTATCGGCAACAGGCAGCCTCCATGACCAAACCAGCAAGAGATGCCAAGGAAAAAGAGCTCGGAGCCAAAGGCTTGGCCGTTGAAAAATATCAACAGGAGAAGTTCGGGCGTGGTGGTATTGTTGAAAAGAAACAGCAGGAACTACTCATTCCTATCCGTCAAAAAGTGTTGACCGCCGTGGAGTCAGTGGCACAATCGGAAGGATTTACCCTGGTTCTTGAAAAAAATATTGCTATTTATGTAGCACCTGCAAATGATCTCACCTTCAAGGTGATGAACCAGTTGAACATCAAGTAATTATCTCCTGATTTGAAAAGAGTTGCTGTTCTTTTTCTGCTTATGGTTCTGATGATGGCATCGGGATGCGGCAATCCTGTCAAGGAGCGCCGCACTCCCGAAACTGCCTTTATCGGCCTCAATCATCCTGTACAGGAGAGCTGGACGGTCAAGCTTACCCTTACAAAATCAGGAGTACCGCGTGAGGTCATTGAAGCTGGACACGGTGCCGAATACAGAACGAATTCCGGCAGTGAACAACATCTTGACCACGGAGTCCGACTCACCCTCTTTGACAGCAAAGGCCACGCCAAGACGACCTTGACAGCCGAAAAAGCTTTAATTCATGACAATCAGGATATTGAAGCCGAGGGGAACGTTGTCGTTACTTCAGGAGCTACGGTCATAACAACCGAGTATGTCAAACGAATCGCCAAAGATAAAATAATTCGTTCAAACAGTTTTGTTACCATCAAAAGAGCCGGTGAAACCATTCGGGGAGAGGGCTTTGAAACCGATCAAGCCTTGAAGAGGTACCGGATTTTCCGGGGCAGTGGAGAGGCATTTAAAAAACAATAACGAAGGCGCGTCAGTACACACATGAAATTACACATGCTGAAATCAAAAATCCACAATGCAATAGTAACCAGTGGTGATCTCGAATATGAAGGAAGCATCACCATCGACTGTGAGCTTCTTGAAATGGTCGACATGATTCCCAATGAAAAAGTTCTTGTTGTCAACAACAATAATGGTGAGCGGTTTGAAACCTATATTATCAAAGGCGATCATGGCTCAAGGGAAATTCAGCTTAACGGAGCCGCCGCCAGGTGCGCTTTGGTTGGCGATGAAATCATTATCATGACCTTTGCCGTCATGGAAGAGGCCGAAGCGAGAAACTACAAGCCCATGGTTCTTATTGTAGACAAAGAAAATAACCCAAAATCACGCCACCATGTAGGCGAGGCAGATGAACCGTTATCATGACGGCCTGCCCCTGATACATTCCACACTATTCAAGTAATATAATGGCACTTGCAATAATCATTATGGCCGCCGGAAAAGGCACCCGAATGCAGTCAGAGCTGCCCAAGGTGCTCCATCAGGCCAATGGACGCCCCATTCTCGACTACGTGCTCGATACGGCGAGCTCTCTTGACCCTGCCAAAACACTCCTTATTGTCGGTCACCAGGCAGATCTGGTCAAAGCGGCGGCGGCCCGATACCGGGTGAGCACTGCACTTCAGGAGCCGCAGCTCGGAACCGGTCATGCCGTCATGCAGGCAGAAGCCCTGCTCGGTGATTTCGAGGGTGAAATACTTATCCTCTCCGGAGATGCACCATTGGTCAAAGCAGAAACGCTGCATAAACTGATTGCCTTTCACCGTTCAAAAAATGGTGCCGCAACAGTCCTGACCGCAGAGCTTGAGGACTCAACCGGGTATGGACGGGTTATCCGCAACAACGACAGTGAGAGTGTACTAAAAATTGTGGAGCAGAAGGACGCTTCCCAAGAGGAACTTGCCGTCAGGGAGATCAATTCGGGTATTTATCTTTTCAATGCGCAATTGCTTTTTCAGGCTCTTCGTGAGGTCAATACCAACAATGCCCAGAAAGAGTACTATCTGACCGATGTATTCGAGATCTGCTTCCGGAACGGCAAGAGTGTCTACGCCGTCAAGACTGAGAATGCGGAGGAAATTCTCGGTATCAATACCCCGGAACAACTGATGGAAGCAGAACGGCTACTGCTGCAGAAGCAGGAATAAAATGCCCCGAAAAACCGGAGCCATACGAAGCTTATTTGCGGGTTCTGCGTGATTTTTGATCTCTCTCTTTGGCTGTTTTTTGACTGCCCGCAGCAACAAAAGCATCTGGAGAGGAGAGGTCAATATCGGCACTCTCCGGCTGTATTCCGCTCTCATGCATGGAATAGAACTCCACAAGATTGCCATCAGGATCCATGACAAAAAAAGCCCTGCCCTCCCGACGGTGGGCTGGACGGGTAACAATATGAACCCCGCACTCATCAAGATAGAGCGCAGCTTCATCCACTTCAGCGTCTGAGGCAAGCCTGAATCCAAAATGATCGACACGAATATCCCTTGCGTCTGCAGAACCGGGAGTTTCGGCTTTCACAAGCACCAGCATATCCGAATGAAGACGCAGGTAGGTAATGTTTGCGCCAACGCGGTGATCAAGCTTGAGGCCCAGCACAGCGCCATAAAACTCTTCGGCGCTGCGCAGGTCATTGACACGAAGGGTGATCTGGTTAATCCCCGTCAGTTTCATCATCTTCTTCAACTTGAACAATCTTTTTTTCGACCGGTTTTTCCACCGTGTAGTTGTATTTATGCGCGAAGTAGTCGGCAACAGCCTTGTGCGACGACTTTTCACGAACTTCAAACTCAAGACTGATGGCAATCTGTTCCGGAAATACCTTGTCCGATTCGGATTCACTGCTCGGATTGCGGATCATCTCTTTATAGGGAAGAAGCTTGTCTTCAAGTTCTGCCCGCTCTTCATCATGTAATCTTTTTGCTTTTTTTGAAATAGCGACCACCGTCTCGTACAGGTTCGAGTGCGCACTTCTCAACTTGCCAAGGTCAACAGGTTTAACCGACATTGTACTTTATTTTACGTTTTTGATAGAAATGTGCTGATCAGCCCGGTAACAGCCTCGACCGTCATCTCAAGATTATCGTTTACGATCACCTCATCAAACAGGTCGGCATACCCCAGTTCCAGCCGGGCCCGCTCAAGGCGTACTCTAAGGCTCTCCTCATCTTCACTCTCCCGCCCTTTCAGTCTCTGCTGCAACACCTCCATGTTCGGCGGTTTAAAAAAGAGCAGCAGTGAATTGTCAGAAAAAAGCCGCTTCAGATTCAGCGCGCCCTTTACATCCAAGTCAAGCAGAAGATGGGAACCTCGATCTATAATTTCACGGGTTTTCTCAAGCAGGGTACCGTAATGGTTTCCAAAAAAGAATTCATGTTCAATAAAGCCACCTTGACGGATCTTCTCTTCAAAATCCTCTTTGGTGAGAAAATAGTAATTCACTCCCTCCTGCTCGCCAGGTCTCTTCTGCCGGGTTGTCGCCGATACGGAAAAGCTGATATTGTGCATACGCTGCAGCACCATTTTGGCAATGGTCGACTTTCCCGTGCCCGATGGAGCTGAAAACACTATAAGCTTTCCCTGCTGCCGCAACTCTTCAACCATAGCATTACTCTATATTTTGCAATTGCTCCCTGATTTTCTCAAGATCTTCCTTGATCTGAACAATTTTCTGGGAAATTTCTGCATTCTGGGATTTTGATGCAATGGTGTTCGCTTCGCGCAACTGCTCCTGGAGCAGAAAATTGAGTTTTCTTCCTGTTCCGCTCTCGTCGTTCTGCAACTCTTCAAGAAAAAACTTGTTGTGGCTTGCAAAACGGGTCAGCTCCTCGGTAATGTCGAGCTTGTCGGCAGCAAGTACCAACTCCATTTCGAGTCGATCACGGCTGTATGCCAAATCCTTTCCGGCAACTGCCTCCACTTTTGCTGCAAGCCTTTTTCTTACCGCTTCAAGATTATCAGCCGCAAGAGTGGCAACAAGCGCAAGCGTGCTTTCAATTTCCGCAAGCCTTTTGATGAAGTCGCCTGAAAGCTCTTCACCCTCCCTGCGACGCATTGCCTTGAGACGCTCAATGGCCTCCTGGAGAAGATTTTTGACAAACGGCCAATGCTCATCGACATGGTCAAGGGAGGATGCACCATTATCGAATATTTCAGGAAAGCGAAGCAAATGCTCAAGAAGAAGCGGGGCGTCAACGTCAGCTTCACGCTTGAGGGTCTCAAGCAACCCTTTATAGGCTTTTACTTTCGCCGTATTGATACTGACAGAGATGGGCTGCGTATCATCGAGCTGAACCTGAATGAAAGCCGCGATTTTTCCCCTCTGAAAATGGGCCCTGATCATCTCGCGGACTTCAAGCTCAAAAGAGAGTAATTGACGGGGAAGCTTGACACTGATTTCAGCAAAGCGGTTGTTGACTGACCGTAACTCAACAAGGGTTCGGACACCGCTTTCAACTGACTCTGCGCTGCCATATCCGGTCATGCTTTCCAACATAGTATTTCCTGCTCTGCATTCTTTATGAAAAGGAACATCTGCAAGGCCCTGAGCCCTGCAGAGATCGCGCAATAAAAAAGTTCCGGATTGTCCTCTTACTTGCGAAGCTCAAGTTCGGCAATCACTTTACGATAACGATCGATATCGATATCTTTCACGTAATTCAGCATTTTGCGGCGTTTTGCTACAAGCATCAACAAGCCACGGCGTGAATGCTTGTCTTTCGGATGCGCCTGCAGGTGACCGGTAAGATCAGTGATTCTGCGGGTATAGAGCGCAACCTGTACCTCAGATTTTCCGGTATTCTTTTCGGAAGCGCCGAACTGCTTGATAACTTCCGCTTTAAACTCTTTTGTCAGGCTCATATCTCTTCGTTTGTTATGTTAAATCGGTTGACCCGCAATATAATATTATTAGCAATACAACTCCACCGTTTTTTTATCTTTTTCGAGCTGCATTTTAAGCTCTTCAAGTGAGGAAAATTTCGTTTCATCCCTGATGAAGCGAAGCAAATTAAAGCTCATCATGCAGCCGTAAAGAGTACCATCATATCCCAGAATATGGGCTTCAACCGTTTTTATCCCTTCAAGAGAGATGGTCGGGCGAACACCAACATTCATCATGGCCATGAAAGAGAGACCGTTCAGCACCGTTTGCGCAAGATAAACTCCGGCACGAGGCAGGAGTTTGTCGGGGTCTGAAAGCCTGAGATTCACCGTTGGAAAGCCAATCTCCCGTCCACGCTTGTCGCCATCAACCACCGTTCCGGTAATCATATAGGGAGAGCCAAGAAAGGCGTTGGCCTCTTCGATCTTGCCACTTTCAAGCAGTACCCGTATTCGTGTGCTTGAGAAATGCTCATTGCCAATCATCACCTCCTCGACAACCTCCACATCAAAACCAAGCTCGCGGCCAAGGGTTGCAAGCGTCTTGCCACTCCCGCTCCTGTCACGCCCAAAAGCATGATCATATCCCATAACAATACTTTTGGCACCAAGCAACCCGACCAACACATTACGGATAAAATCATCCGAGCTGCGCGAAGCAAAATCGGGCGTAAAGCGTACCACAAAAAGAAGATCAACACCCTCTCCGGCAAGAAGGGTAATTTTTTCATCAAGCGTGGTAAGCAGCCCAAGAGGGCCCGAAACTTCGCCCTTGAGCACCATCCTCGGATGAGGTTCAAAGGTGACGACAACACTTCTCAAGCTGCGGGCTTTTGCAATGGCAACCATCCGGGCAATAATGATTCGATGCCCTCGGTGCACACCATCATAGGAGCCAACCGTCACGGCAGAAGCTGTGGCCGGAAAATCCTCCGGAGTGGAAGAACCATACCCGTGGAGCTGGTTCTTGTCATACTCAACAATACGCATACCTCTTTTTTATCTCCCCTCACCCAACCGGGTGTTTTGATGCCTCCTGAAGAATAGCTTCAATGCTCTCTACCACCGTTCTGGCGGCGCTCAGCTCCCAACTCCCGATAGAGACTCTCCTGAGTGAAGCCAGATAGCCTCCGACGCCAAGCGCAGCACCCAGTTCATGCGCAATAACCCTGATATAGGCTCCTTTGGAGACATGGAGAGTAAAATAAACCATGGGAAGCTCAATGCGGGTAACGTCAAAACGGTGAATAACAATCTCTTTTGCTTTTCGCTCCTTAATCACCACTCCCTTTCGGGCGTGTTCGTAAAGCCGTTTTCCGTCGTGCCATGCCGCCGAATGCATGGGTGGTTGCTGCTGAAGGGTGCCAACAAAACCGGCAGCGGCTGAACGTATCTCACTCTCCGTCAGGTGTGCTGTCGAGCAATGGCCATATTCAACGGTTTCAACATCATGGCTCTCCGTCATTGCACCAAGCTTTATGACGCCGTCATAGACCTTGTCGAGCACTTCGAGGGTCGCAATCTCCTTGGTTTTCCGTCCGGCGGCAAGAATAAGCAGACCTGTCGCCTTGGGATCAAGGGTACCACAGTGACCTACCTTGCGCTTCAAGCCACAGCGTTTATAGGTATTGCGGATTTTTGCCACCACATCGAACGACGTCCAGTCGAGCGGCTTGTCAATCAGGAGAAAATTACCCTCATCAGCCAGAAGTTCGCTCTTTCGCTCTTCATTTATGCACACTCTTTTTCAACAAGCCCCTGGTTAACCGTTTTCAACGGAACTTTTCCTCACCCCGCTCAAAAGCTGCTCAATGCGGTTAGCACGCTCATAGAGATGGTCTTCATGGAATTCAAGTTCCGGAATACGGCGAAAATGGTGCCGAATTTTCGACGAAAGAATTTTTCTGACACTCTTGGTTTTATCCTGCAATAACGCCATCGCTGTCTCTCGATCTTCGGGCGTACCAATGATCGACACATAGACCCTTGCAATGCTTAAGTCAGCGGTAATCTTCACATCAACCACAGTCATGATCGGGCCGCTGCGCGGAAGCTCTTTTTGAAGGATTGCTCCAAGCTCCTGCTGCAGCAGCGATGCAACTCTCTCAGTACGTATCGACATAGATCAACAATAAGCCGTTCATAGTTTCCGTTTTTTCTCAACAATCTTATAGGCCTCAACAATATCGCCAACCTTGATATCGTCATAGTTCTTGAGGCTCATACCGCACTCATAGCCAGCATCAACCTCTTTGACATCATCCTTGAAGCGCCGAAGTGCTGCAAGCTGGCCTTCATAAATTTGGACACCGTCACGGAGCAAACGAACCTTGGAATCGCGGAACATCTTGCCCTCAAGCATATAACAGCCACCGACATTGCCAATCTTGGGCACCTTGAATATCTGGCGAATCTCAAGCGAACCAAGACTCTCTTCATGAAGTTCAGGTGAGAGCATTCCCTCAAGAGCCTTCTCGACATCTTCAAGCACATGATAAATAACACTGTAGAAGCGAACGTCAAGATCTTCCTTTTCTGCAAGCTTTTTGGCATTGACATTTGGCCGTACCCTGAAACCGATAATGATGGCATCAGAGGCTGCGGCAAGCAACACGTCAGTTTCGGTGATCTGCCCAACGCCCTGGTGAATAATCTGTACCTTCACCTCTTCATTCTGAATCTTCATAAGACCATCAGCGAGAGCCTGAATAGAGCCATCAGTATCAGCCTTGATAATGACACTCAACTCTTTCATCAGTCCTTCCTTAATCTGGCGGGCAATACTGTCGAGCTTGACACGCGTACTGCGGCGGAAATCATGCTCACGGCGAATAACCTGGCGCTTCTGGGCCAAATCGCGAGCCTCCCTGTCTGTTACCATAACCGTCAACGCATCACCCGATTGCGGTAGATCCTCAAACCCGAGCACCCTGACCGGCTGCGAAGGGTTGGCAAAAAGAATTCTCTTGCCTCTCTCATCCATAAGAGCACGAACCTTGCCCATGGTATTGCCAGCAACAAAAGGATCGCCCACCTTGAGAATTCCTCGCTGAACGAGCACCGTAGAAATAACGCCCTTGCCTTTATCAAGCTCCGATTCAACGATGATTCCACTTGCCGGAACCGCTCGTGAATAGTTGCCCCTCAGCTCACGCATTTCAGCTTCAGTCAACACCTTCTCCATCAGCTCAGCAATGCCGATACCTTTTTTTGCAGAGATCTCCTGGCACTGATAGGCTCCACCCCACTCTTCAACAAGCACTCCAGCTTCACTTAACTGGGTCTTGATCTTCTCGGGATTGGCTTCAATCTTGTCAATTTTATTCAGTGCAACAACAATCGGCACACCAGCCGCTTTAGCATGATTGATCGCCTCAATGGTCTGGGGCATGACACTATCGTCAGCGGCAACAACAAGAATAACAATATCGGTCACCTGTGCGCCCCTTGCCCGCATGGCGGTAAAGGCTTCATGACCCGGCGTATCAAGAAAGGTTATTTTGCGGTCGCCTTCAACCGTTACTTCGTAAGCTCCAATATGCTGGGTAATACCACCTGATTCACCGGCAACAACTTTACTGTTGCGGATATAATCGAGGAGCGAGGTCTTTCCATGATCAACATGCCCCATGATTGTCACAACCGGGGGACGGGTCTGCATGTCAGCTTCCTCATCCTCGGTCACAATCACGGCAGTTGCCTCAACCTCTGAAATAAACTCCGCCTCAAAACCGAACTCAAGAGCAATCAGTTCAATCGACTCCTTGTCGAGCCGCTGATTGATGGTAACAAACTTGCCGAGAGCAAAACACTTCTGGATAATATCCTTGGCAGTAATGCCCATAAGCTCCGCCAGTTCATGGGGTGAAGCGTACTCGGTAACTCGGACAACAAGACGCTGTGACTCGCGGAAGGCCTCATCCACTTCATGCTCTCGCTCACGCTCGTTGCGGCGCTGCTTACGGAATTTCTGGCGTGAACCTGTGCCACTGCGATCATCAATACCGCTGATCGTTTTCTGAATATTTGCCGAGATAACCTTATCGTCTACCGCCGGCTTCTTTTTCTTCTTTCCTTTTTTCTTTGCATCGACGGCAACAACCGGCTTTGGCTTTGCATCCGTGGCTGGTTTAACTACCGGCTTCTTGGCAACAACCGCAGCCGCCGCAGCAGCAGCCTTCTCTTCCGGCTTGCTCTCCTCCACAGGCTTCGTCACAAACTCATTTTTCAGGGCATCAGCCTGCTCCTGGAAATTCTTTTTACGGTTTTTCTTGTTCCTGCCAGCATGAATGTCGAGGGTACCAAGCACGGTAAGACCACCCATCATCTGCGGAGAGGCAAAAGAGACAAGATGCTCGTTGACCGAGGGCTCCTCTTTTTTGACAACTGGCTCAGGAACTTCGGGGGTCTCAGGACGTTCAGCGGGTGCAGAAATTTCAGGAAGTTCAGAAGTCGCCGGAAGTTCAGGGAGTTCAGGAACAGCAACAACTTCAGGAACGAAAACAACAACAGGAAGTTCGGGCACAACCACAACAACTTCAGGAACAAGAACGACTTCAGGGAGAACCACCGATTCGGCAAGAGCCTGTTGCTCCATGACCACAGAAGGTTCCGGAAGTTGCGCAACTGCCTGCAGCTCCAATGACTCGGCAATTGGAGGCTCCGGTACTGAAATCTCTTCCGGGGCAACCGTTATCAACTCGATGGGAGCAACCTCTTTTTTTACTTCTGCAACCACAACCACCACCGGAGGTGCCGGAGGGCTGAGAGTTTCGCTGAGGTGCTGCTCTTTTTCATAAGTTTTCCGTGACTGCTCTTCAAGCCTTGAAAGGCGCTTCTCTTTATCCGCCCTTATTTTTTTGGTCTCGTCAACCATTTTCTTTTCAACGCTGAAATGGCCAAAAATAAGGCCGTGTGTCTCTTCACCTACCATAGAGGATGTAGAGGCAACCCTGCCCCCTTCCTGCTTGACAAAAAGTAATACTTCCTGCGGACTTACCTGCAGTTCTCTTGCTATATCACTTATGCGGTATCTCTTTTCCATGTCCTCAAGGGCCATTACATCCTCCTCTGGATTTAAAAACGCTTTACTTCTTTCGCGATGTTCACTCTATAATCGGTTCTGATGATCTCTCCGCCGCCAACTCATCCGGCTCGCACTCGATAGTGTCATCAAAAAGAGTCGCCAGATCCGCTTCAGTAAACTCGTCTTTTACGGTTTTATAAATATTTTCAGCAATCTTCCTCCAATAGCGCTTTTCCTCGTCGGTCACTTTTCGTTCCCTCGGTTTCACGCCTGTCTTGTAAGTTTTACCAAAGACCGTCTGCTCTTCAGGTTTGGAAGAACCAAGAAGAGAGGTCTCAATTTCATCGACTCCGGCTTTCAGTACTTTTTTAGCCGTATCAAGACCGCCATCAAGAAGCTGGTAAATCATATCATCACCAAACTCCTCACGGAACTCAATGATATCAATATCTGTAGGATCTTCCATCGACTTGTCGATGACATCACGATAGACATCAATTTCGTAACCGGTAAGCTTCTCCGCCAGGTGAATATTGTTGCCATTCTTTCCGATCGCATATTTGATCTGGTCAGGCTTGAGCATCACCCTTGCTTTCCGGGTTTTCATGTCGGCATGGACCGTCAGAGGATCAATTTTCGCTGGCTGCATCGCCCTCGAAATATAGATCTGCGGCTCATCGGCATAGTAAATAACATCAATATTTTCATTGTTAAGCTCTTTGACAATGCTCTGGATCCGTTTGCCACGATACCCTACAGTGGCACCGACCGGATCAATGCGTGCACTGGTCGATTCAACAGCAACCTTTGCACGTTCACCCGGCACCCGTGCAATCGCCTTGATGACAATAAGACCATCAAGAATTTCAGGGACTTCATGTTCAAAAAGCTTGTACAAAAAACGGTCGTCAACTCTCGATACAATAACTTTCATACCTCCGTCCGCTTTCTCCCGCTCAACCATCGAGCCGTCATCAAGCCTCACCTTTGCTTTTTCACGCTCGATACGCTTGACGTAGAGCTTCATGCGCGGAGTTCTGCGGGGATTATCCTTTTTCATCATCTCCGACTTAGGCAAGACAAGCTCAACACGGTGATCTTTCGACGTGTTATAGGTGAAAATGACCTCATTTGCACGAACCTGATAGACCTCACCGGCAACAATCTCTCCAACTTTTTCAAGGCACTCTTCATACACCACAAGACGCTCAAGATCGCGAACCTTCTTCTGTACCGACTGCTTGATAATCTGAATGGATTTGCGACTCAGATAATCTTCAAGCCGGATCGGGCCCTCTTCATAAGAGTCGCCAATTTCAAGCGAATCGTCAATTTTGCGAACCTCTTTAAGCGAAATCTCTATGCTTTCAATATCTACCTCTTCGACAATCTTTTTCAGGATATAGACTTCGAAATCTCCCCGCTCGGGGTTGATAAAAATGTTGGACTCAACTTCAGGGTCATAATCTTTTCGGAGCTGCTTCTGGATAATATCCTTGAGAAGGTCGGCAATATCCATCTTTACAGCCGCACTTTCCGTGCGTTTATCCAGAAAAATCTTGGACTGCTCGATTTCACCGAAAGCGCTGGCAATCTGCGTCCTCCGCTCCAGTCCCTCATCTTTTATCTTTTTTTTGACCATCTCATTCTATGGATTGTGCATTTTTTAAAAAAAAATTTCCACTGACCCGTATAAACTCTCTATAATTCCGCCTCAGGAACCGCACGGATAATTTCGTTGAGGTAGAGTGTAACAGGCTCTGTTTTCGGCTCTTGTCCTCTTTTTTTATTTTTTTGAGGCATAATGACGATGCAGGGAGCACTCTCTTCCGAAAGCGACACCTCCTGCAGATGGCCGGCCAGTTCAACAGGCTCGCCATCCGCTCCGGCAAAGGTAACCCGCAACAATTTGCCAACATGACGGATATACTGGCGAGGAATGATAATGGGCTCACCAAGACCGGGAGAGGAGACGATCATGTCAAAATTTTCTCCAATCAGCTCCAAAAGCTCATCATCGCCTTCAATCTGCTCGCGAACTCTTCTGCTCACATAAGCACACTGGTGAATGCGAATACCAATATCGGCATCCATCAGTATCTCTATTTTCCGGGCACTTGCCTTGCCTTTTACCTTTACATCAATGAGATAGGCTCCTTCACCCCGAGTACCGACAGCTTCGGCCATAACCCGTGAGAGACAATTCCTGATGCGCTCTTGCATGAATACCTCTTATAAACTTTAAAAAGAAAAACAAAAAAGTGGGGAATCCCCACTTCGAATAAGATACTTTTGTACGTCGTCAAATCAAGTGTCGCAATGTACGAAAAAACAATCCAAAGCACAACACCTTATATGACCTCCTGTTTTTTATTGTTGATCTGGCTTTCAAGCACCTCATACTCAGCCTCTTCGACATTCCGCCCTGAAGAAAATGACTCCCCTGAACGTTCACTACGGCCAACGCCCCCTCTCCTGAAAACAAAGAGCCCTCTTCGCAGCAGACGCACCACCGTACGAATGACGAGAAAGAAAAAAATGAAGAGCAGAATAAATTTCAGCATTGATTCAACAACGCCCTGAGGCGATTTTCGTTCACCCGATATTTGAAAACCTCAACACCATCAACAACGATGACCGGAATCTTGAGTCCAAACTTTTCAAGCAGCTCCCGGTCACCCGTAATATCCTTTTTTTCCAGTTCAAACGGCAACGAGGCGTTGACTTTCAGCAGCACCTCCATAGCCTCATCGCACAAACAGCACTCTTTTTTGCCATAGAGTATCACCTTGTGGCCCGTGGTTGTCACGGTTGCACCTGCACAGCCGCAGCCGGTTTACCCAGAAGTTCAAGCAGAGCCTCCAGAGAGAGCATTGTCTGCTCAGAGGTGGCTAAATTTTTCAGGGAATAGAGCCCTGTCGCAAGCTCCGTCGCCCCAACAAAGAGTGCGTAGGATGCCTTTGTCCGGTTGGCCTCCCGCATCTGCGCCTTCATGCTCCTTGCCGCCAGGTCTATCTCCGTTTTGACAGAGGCTTTACGCAATCGGTAGACCATCTGCAGAGCATGGTCAGCCAGCTCCTGCTGCTGCACCACAACATAGACAAGCGGCCCTTGGGGAGCGAGATCTTCAAAAAGCCCCTGTTTTTCCATCGTCATCAAAAGCCTCTCCATCCCGACCGCAAACCCCACGGCAGGCACATCCGCCGAACTGCCAAGCTCACGGGCAAGACCATCATAGCGCCCGCCACCACCTATGGCATCCTGTGCTCCAAGCTCTGAACTGGTCACCTCAAAAGCGGTATTGCAATAATAATCAAGTCCGCGAACCAGGCGATGATCGATATCGAAGGCAATATTGCGCTCCTGGAGATAGGTGAGCACCTTCTCAAAATCCTGCACCGATGCATCGCAGAGATACTCATACAACCTGGGAGCCCCGGCAATCAACTCCTGAAGCGCCGGATTTTTTGAATCAAGAATCCTCAAGGGATTTTTTTCAAGCCGCTCTTTCGAGGCATCATCCAAAATATCGGCAAAGGGCGAAAAATAGTTTTGCAATGCGACCCGGTAGCGGAGCCGGTCATCCGTATCGCCAAGGCTGTTGATTCGGAGCTTGAGGCGCTGAAGGCCGAGTGAGTGAAAAACCTCCATCATCAAGGTGATAACTTCGGCTACCGCAGCAGGCGAGGAGACTCCAAGCAGTTCAGCTCCGAACTGTGAGAACTGACGCTGACGCCCTGCCTGGGGCCTCTCCTTGCGAAAGAGTTCTCCCATATAGTACAACTTGTGTACCGGAGCAGAGGCGAGCAGATTGTTCTGAAGCGCCGCCCTCATCACCCCTGCAGTCATCTCCGGACGCAGCGTCAACGAGCGCCCTTTCGGGTCAGGCTGAAAGGTGAACATCTCCTTGCCTACAATATCCGTCGTCGAACCAATTCCTCTCTGGAAAAGCTCGGTATACTCAAAAACCGGAATCCGTATTTCACTGAAGCCGTAAAGAGAGGCCAGAGTATCGACAACTCCTTCTACATATTTCCATCGGGCCGCCTCTTCGGGAAAAATATCCCGTGTGCCCTTTACTGCCTGATACTGCGGCATAACTGTAATAATCCCTTGCTGATAAAAATGTTGTTATATCTGTGGAAAATCCCTCTCCTCTTCGCGGAAAAGCTCAATAACCTCTGCGGCGGACGATGCAAGAAGAATCTTCTGGCGAACATCATCGCGGCCCGCAAGCCTTGTAATGCGGCCGAGAAGTTTCAAATGCTCTGAAAGCATC
>CAIXCO010000224.1 GCA_903917955.1 uncultured Chlorobiaceae bacterium
ATGCAGATGGTTGACTTTCTTCTGCTCACCCAGAAAGAGCTGAAGTTCCAGTTTGAGTACCAGTTTCGTTTTGAGCTTGCGCTGCTGAAATTGATTGACATTGTGCATACCGTGCCGTTGGCAGCCATCGCGGTGGAAGCACAACCTCAACTTGCAGGCTCAAAAAAAAAAGCACCTGACAAGCCCCTGAAAAAAGAGTCAGCTCCTGCTACACCACTCTCCGTATCCTCCGCACCATCCCTGCCGGTAAGCGCACCTGCCGCAAAGCCCTCCGAAAGCGGCGGGTTTGATCTTGGTTCATGGCAGAAAAAGCTCTCAAGCTTTGCCTCAAATTCAGCACTGCCCAAGATACTTTCCAAGAGTCTCCCCGAAACGGTGCATCCCGAAGGTACTGGGCCCGTGGCAGACCTCTCCTTGCTCAAGGTTGAATGGCACCAGTTTCTTGAGTACATGGCTAAAAAACCCAAAAATCTGATGGCAACGCATTTGCAATCATGCGAACTTGTTGCCTGCACTCCCGGAGGAGTGCTCGATATTTCCTGTTGCCGAAAGTTTTCATACGAGGAGCTGCAGCAGGACCGGGCAGAGTTTCAGCAGGAAATTTCAGAGTTTTATGCCCTGCCGCTCCAGATCCGCATCTTTTATGATGCCGAAAAAGATGCCTGTACGAGAGAAAGGACCGTCTTTACCATTTTTCAGGAGCTTTCACAGCACAATGAGGTTATCCGCTATCTTGTCACCGAATTTGGAGGGGAGCTTGTCTATTGAGTGATGGCCAGGAGCCCTCAGGGTTTCATAAATGAGAAAATATTCTTCATATTCATGCTTTTAAGTTTTTGCAAACTCCCTATACAAAGGACGACAGGAATATTATGAAAAAAGCTGCAGAGAGCACGCAGATTCTGAAAAACCGGTTCCGCTCTGATTATTGCGGATTACTCAGTCCGGAGCGTGAGCATGGCTCTGTCAGGCTTGCCGGCTGGGTTCACAGAAAACGGGATCACGGGGGGCTTATTTTTATTGATCTGAGAGATCATACCGGTCTCAGCCAGCTCGTTATCCAGCCTGAGCAGCAGGAGCTCTTCGCAATAGCGGAGCAACTGCATCTCGAATCAGTGATTTGCATCGAGGGTGTCGTTGTCCGGCGCGCTCCGGGTGCCATCAACCCCCGCCTCGCATCAGGCGAAATTGAGGTGGTTCTCAGCCAGATTTCGGTTGAGAGCAATGCGCAAACCCTGCCCTTTCCGGTGGCTGACGAAGTGCAGACCTCCGAAGAGCTGCGGTTGAAATATCGCTTCATCGACCTGCGCCGTGAAAAAATTCACGAAAATATTATTTTCCGCAGCCGCCTCACCGCCGCCATGCGCCGCTACCTCGAAGCGAAGGATTTTATTGAAATACAGACACCAATTCTCACCTCCAGCTCACCTGAGGGTGCACGCGACTTTCTTGTTCCAAGCCGCCTCCATCCGGGTAAATTCTACGCTCTGCCCCAGGCACCTCAGCAGTTCAAGCAGCTCCTCATGGTATCGGGCTTTCCCCGCTACTTCCAGATAGCCCCCTGTTTTCGGGATGAAGATGCCCGTGCCGACCGCAGCCCCGGCGAGTTCTACCAGCTTGATATGGAGATGGCCTTCATTGAGCAGGACGATCTCTTCTCCATCCTTGAAGGGATGATTGAGCACCTCACCACCACCATGTCGCACAAGCGCATCACCCAGTTCCCCTTCCCGAGGATCAGCTACAAAGAGGTGATGAACCGTTTCGGCACCGACAAACCCGACCTGCGTATTCCGCTCGAAATCAGCGATGTCACTTCGCTCTTTGTCGGTTCAGCCTTCAAGGTCTTTGCCAACAGCACCGTAGAGGGCTCTTGCGTCAAGGCGCTGGTGCTAAAGGGGCGCGGCAATGAATCGAGGCTCTTTTACGACAAGGCCGAAAAACGGGCCAAAGAGCTCGGTTCAGGCGGTCTCGCCTATATTCAGTTCAAAGAGGAGGGGCCAAAAGGGCCGGTGGTCAAGTTTCTCTCCGAAGCCGATCTCTCAACACTCAAAAGCCACCTTGCTCTTGAAAATGGCGACGTCGTCTTTTTCGGAGCGGGGAAGTGGGCCGCGACCTGCAAAATCATGGGCGGGATGAGAACATACTTTGGTGACCTCTTTTCGCTCGACAAGGACGAACTCTCCTTCTGCTGGATTGTTGATTTTCCGATGTTCGAGTACAACGAAGAGGCCAAAAAGATCGACTTTTCACACAACCCCTTCTCCATGCCACAGGGAGAGATGGAGGCGCTCGAAACCATGTCGCCACTCGAGATTCTCGCCTACCAGTACGATATCGTCTGCAATGGCATCGAACTCTCAAGCGGCGCTATCCGCAATCACAAGCCGGAGATTATGTACAAAGCCTTTGGTATTGCCGGATACAGCCGCGAAGAGGTTGATCAGCGCTTTGGCCACATGATCGAAGCCTTCAAGCTCGGAGCTCCACCGCACGGAGGCATCGCTCCCGGCCTTGACCGCATGGTCATGATTCTCTGCGACGAACAGAACATTCGTGAAGTCATCGCCTTCCCGATGAACCAGCAGGCGCAGGATCTCATGATGGGCTCTCCTTCGGAGGTGACGCCTGTTCAGCTCAAAGAACTGTGTTTGAAGATTGAGCTGCCTAAAAAAGCAGAGCCAAAACTGTAAAGTATACAGGAGAATGTTCTGTCTGATTACCGTGTAGGTGTGAAAATTTTTCGCACTTACATGGTGTTTTGAAATGATGATTTAGCTTGTTTGTCGCAATATTTTTGAAGTCGTCTTACACGGAATGTGACTTTATAGTGCAAAAATCTAATGTTATAAGGATACATGGAGAATGCAGAAATATGAATGATCAACCAAAGAATCCATTGCATGGAGTAACTCTTGAAAAAATACTCTGTGATCTTGTCGATCACTATGGCTGGGATGAACTCTATACAATGATAGAAATTCGTTGTTTTTATAATGATCCAAGCATTAAGTCAAGCTTGAAATTCTTGCGAAAAACAAGTTGGGCCAGAGTGAAAATTGAAGAAATATATCTAAACTTAATTGGTCAAGAAAAAAAAGAACTGTAAGGGTACGTGTTGCGAGTTAAGTTTTTACGCCAAGCTCAACCTTCTTCGCGTTTGTAATTTTTTATAGCCCGTTCATAGAACAAAGAACTGTTTTCTTAACCGGGAGCCGTCTCTTTTTCATTCAGAAAAAATTATACTTCAAGATGTAGTAAAGAACACTCGGTTCGTTTCTTCATTCATTCAGAATCAAGGCTCATCATGACGCAAGAGCTACACTATTCCATCAGAACCATGACACGGCCGGAAATTGATTTGGCTGTTGAGTGGGCTGCAGCAGAAGGCTGGAACCCAGGGTTGCATGATGCAGAATGTTTTTATGGTGCTGATCCGGAAGGGTTTCTTGTCGGACTGCTTGGGGATGAGCCCGTAGCTTGTATTTCGGTTGTCAAATATGGCGAGTCTTTTGGATTTCTTGGCTTTTATATTGTCAAACAGGCCTATCGCAACAGGGGGTATGGCCTCCGGATATGGAATGCCGGTCTTGCACGTCTTCAAGGGCGTGTTGTCGGCCTCGATGGCGTTATTGCGCAACAGGAAAACTATAAAAAGTCAGGGTTTGCCTTGGCCTATCGTAATGTCCGCTACCAGGGATATGGTGGTGGAACTCTCTTTTCCGACCCGGATATAGTCTCTCTTCAAACAATCCCTTTTGAAAAAGTTGCAGCTTATGACCGGCCATTTTTTCTCGATGATCGCAAGGCGTTTCTTCGTTGCTGGATCAATCAGCCAAGGTGCACCGGTCTGGGAATCATGCGCAATCAAAAACTGGCTGGTTACGGGGTTCTGCGGCAGTGCCGTCATGGTTATAAGATCGGCCCCTTGTTTGCCGATACACCGCTTGATGCAGAGAGGCTTTTTTCAGCCTTGAAGGCAACGACATCAGAAAAAGAGTCGGTATTCATTGATATACCTGAAGTCAATCCCGCAGCACTTCAACTGGTTCAGCACCATAATATGGCCATTATTTTTGAAACCAGCCGAATGTATAGAGGAACAATCCCTGTTCTCTCACTCGAAAGAACGTTTGGAGTCACAACGTTTGAGCTTGGTTAAGAAGCAAAACAAGAAACACATCAAGAAAAATCATTTTACGAGCCTATTGTTCATTTTTACTCTTCCTGAAAAACACTTGACAACTGAATGAACAAGGGGCGCCACAAGTTTGGACGCCTCTTTGCTTCAAACGGGGGAGCTTGCTCAGGGTTTTTGCACCACTTCGCAGTTCGGGTGGAGCTCAATAAAGCG